>JAUXFM010000016.1 GCA_030622955.1 Lentisphaerales bacterium | reverse complement strand
GGATGACCTCTTCGGCAGAAAACGATTGAACGATCTCGGCACAGCTGCTGCGGCATTTGATGTAACCGGCTCACGTGATTGCGGCGCGTTCCTCCACTACATGGAGGATCATGAGATCGAGGAGTCGGGTACAGCCGATTCCATCAGCGTAATGACAATACACAAATCCAAGGGTCTGACCTTTGATGTCGTCATACTGCCGGACCTGGAACGAACATTTAGTGGCAAGATCGATTTTGCAGTATCGCGAGACCAGCTCGCAGGGGGAACAGAGTGGGCGCTGAAAATGCCGCGAAAAACCGTTGTGGAAATTGACCCCGAGCTTGCAGAAGTGCGGCACAGACACCTCGCAGAACAGCAAATTGAAGATCTGTGCGTCTTCTACGTTGCCGTCACCCGGGCAAGATATGCCACGTACGTCACCGTGAGCCCTGAGAGCACGCCTTCCTCCTCCGCGCAGCTCATCAAGCGTCAATTGCTTCGAGATCCGGCAGAGCTTCCGGATTTCGATGCGCTTGATGAGAAATTCAGAATTCTTTATGAAACTGGTGAGCGAGAATGGTACAGGACCATTAAGAGCCATCGGAAGGCCGAGCCTGAACAGAAGCATGCAGAACTGCCCCATGATTATGCTGACCGTCAATCACAGGGCAGAGAGCGCCTCATCCTCATCAAGCCTGCGCAGCAGGAAATGATCGCACAGAGCGCATCGAAGCTCTTCGAACTTGAGGCCAGGGACATTGTCGATTTCGGCAGTGAAATCCACAAACTCTTCGAGCAGGTGGAATGGGTCGAAAATGCTGACATTGAGGCCATTATTTCGGACTGGGCCCTGTCAACTGCGGTCAACTCCGAGGTAAAGCAGCATGTGGCAAAACAGTTCAAAGAGTGCATGGCTTCCGATGTGGTAAGGCCGCACTTGGCACGACCAAAGGGAGAAGTCGATCTCTGGCGTGAAAAACGGTTCGAAATCATTCAGCACGGCCGACTCATATCAGGCGCTTTCGATCGGGTCACGATCTTCAAAGACAAGAGCGGTGAACCCACAGAAGCCAAAATTCTTGATTTCAAGAGCAGCACGATCGCAGATAGGGATATTGACGACAAGGTCATGAATTACGAACCACAGATGGCCGAATACCGCAAAGCACTATCAGCGATTCTCGACATCGAAGAGAATGATATCACGATCTCCCTCCTCTTCACCCGCCAGCAGGAAGTGAGGGAACTGTAAGCCGCGTACGCGGCTTTAGAAATACCCAAGCTGTAGTGCAATATTATGTATCTCAGCAGAAAGCACTGCTGTGCGGGTCTTCCTTGTTCCAGTCACACATCAGAGCTTTCCTCTATATAGAGGGTTATGGTCATGTTGGGTATAACAGCCAGGGGGTTACGCAGACCTTTGAGTTTTCTTATCCCGAAGGATATGAACTAGACCCTTAAAGACGAACCTTCTCCCGGCGACCTGACGCGGTCCAGGGAGTTGTGGCGGCCACTGTTTATGATTTCGTGGAGAGATTTTCGCTTTTGTGCTAACTGAAAAGGGCTTGATTGAGAGAGCTCAGTACCGGGAATGACGATGTTTTTCGGTTGTTGGACAGACCGGTTCTGCGGTGGCATGAGAAGTTTGCGGCAAGCGTAAAGTCTACGCAGCTTTCTTCAGCTCAATAATCGGAAGATGCTTGCGACCTTCAAATATTTACGATGGAACCTATCAAGCCAAGCCGCTCACTACGTTCGCGGGAAAACGCAAGCGTGGGCCTTGCGGTGAACAAATCAAATCGCAGTGGTTAGAGCAGTTTCACAATCCGTCTGCTTGTCTATGCCATTCGGGGTCGACCGTTTTTTTATATAACCAGATCTTGATTATTGACTTTAGAACATAGAATTGCTCGTCTCTTCATACGCCAAGACCATGGAGCGCAACTTACGTCGAGGAACCGAAAGACTATTACTTGCCAGAAGCAGGAAGGGACTAGCCACGACAAGAAATGCAGAATACTTCAACCCTGAACTGTCTATGCCTCCTGAAAGGGCTTCACTCTCCCTTGACATCCACGACCACTGTGCTAGACTGCCGCCAGTTCTTTAGAGAAATGTATGCGGGAAGAGCGAGGAAGTCTGTGAGAGTCAGACACGGTCGCGCCACTGTAACCGGGGACGAACGCTGCAATTGCCACCGTCCGGCCGAAGCCCGAGCACAAGAGTGACTCGAGAGCGAAGGCGGATGGGAAGGCGCAGTCACTAGATCGATCCGGAAGTCAGGAAACTCATCTTCAAGCACTCATCTCGGCATATGCCGGGAAGATCCTCCGCGCAAGAGGAATTCTGAGATCCATTTAGCAAAACCTTCAGATTACCGCGCGCGGCATCTGGAGGTTTTTTTGTTTGTAGATCCAACTCGCAAATACACAGAAAGAAAGGAAAGGCATAATGAAAAGAAAGAACACGATAAACCTGCTGCTCGCAGTATCACTTGTCACCATCAGCAACGCAACAGCGCAGGATGCGATGAAGAAGGTTTCACGCAACGAGATCGTTGTCACTGCCGGTCGGGTTTCTGAGAAGAAGACTGAGGTCACCGCAAACATCAAGGTCCTCGACAGGGAAATCATCGCAAGCTCTTCGGCGGTGAATCTGGGCGAGCTGCTTGCGGAGAACTCAATAGGACATATCCATCAATACCCCGGCACACTTTCGGCCGTCGGCATTAGGGGATTCCGTACGGAATCACACGGTAACGATCTCAAAGGACGCGTGCTCATCCTGATGAACGGCAGACGCGCAGGCACCGGAAACAGCGCTAAACTGCTCACCCGCAACGTAGAGAGAATCGAAATTGTCCGCGGCCCGGCGGCCGTACAATACGGTTCCGCTGGCATTGGAGGAGTAGTAAACATAGTTACGCGACAAGGCAAGGGCGATCCCACGGCATCAATTGAAGCCACATATGGCTCCTACGATTTCATGCAGGGCTCATTCCTCGTCTCTGGCGAAGCGAACCACATCGATTTCTCCTGCGCCTATACACACCAGGAGCGGGGTGAATACAACACGGGTGACGGCGACAAGTATCGCAACACGGAGTACGAACAAGACGCAGTGAGCGCGAACATCGGCTACTCACCATCACCGGAGCACCGGATAGGATTGATCGTGAATCATTTCGAATCGGAGGCCGGCAGCCCGAGCTACCTCGTCCAAAACGATCTGGACAACTTCAACACAAAGAAGAACAGCTCATTCGATCTCTCTTACAGCGGAGAAATGGATGACTATTCTTGGCAGGTCAGGTATTTTGTAGCAGAAGACGAAGATGAATGGAACGATCCATCAGTAAACAACCCATCGGGATGGGACAACGATACACCATGGGGACGCACCGTGGATCAGCAGGGCGCACAGGTACGGGCATCTGCCAATACGGATCTCTATCGCATCTCGGCGGGCATCGACTGGGTCAAGTACGATGTCGAAGCTGACTCCGCCCCGAAAGAAACTTCTTACGACAACCCGGCTGTCTACGTCCTCGGTAAATTGCGCCTGATAGACAGCCGCCTGATAGCTTCCGGCGGACTGCGCTACGACAACTACACACTTAAAGTAATCGATCCAACCGAAACCGAAGAAAGCGACGACAACCTGAGCCCTCATTTCGGGATCGCCTACATGGCAACGGAATCAGTAAAGCTGCGCGTGAATTACGGGGAAGGCTTCATGATGCCTTCCGCTGACGAACTTGCTGCCGACTATACATCAGGTGGCCACCGTGCGCTCGGCAACCCCAATCTCAAGCCGGAAGCTTCGAAAACGACAGATTTGGGCGTCGATGTTAATGCAGGCCCATTCCAGGGCTCGATAACCGTCTTCAATACAGACTACAAGGACAAGATCGAGGATGCCACAACGGCAACTGCCGACTCAACGTGGGAGAACCGGGGCGAAGCGAACATCCAGGGCTTCGAGGCCGATGCATCATACGATATCGGCGAGGCCATGGACTGGAAGAGAGAGCTCAAGCCTTATGCAAGCCTCGTTCTTCACACGAACTACGAGGACGAAGAGACTGAAGAGGATCTTCAATACATCTCCGACGTCCAGGCAACGTTCGGGCTCCGATATTCAAACAACAGGAATACTACTGCGAATCTCAATGTGACTCATACGGGTGAACAGAAGATGACGGACTATACCGCAGCATTCCCCTACCCCGAGATCGAGCACGACGCCTTCACAGTTGCGAACCTGGCGGTCACCCGCAAGATCTTCGATAAGAAGGATGGGGGCGCACTTTCGCTGAAAGGCGAGATCCGCAATCTTCTCGACGAAGATTACGCCTATGTTAACGGCTATCCGATGCCCGGAAGAAGCCTGGCGATCGGCGCCAAATACGATTTCTGAACAACAGCAAAGGGACTATTTAGTAGACACAAACTATGAGTTGAGAGAAGTGAACGGAAGTCCGTGAGAATCGGACGCGGTCGCGCCACTGTGATCGGTTATGACCTCCCACAACGCCACCTCGGACAGGTCCGGGGAAGGTGGGATGGGAAATCTGAAGCCGTAAGCCAGAAGACGCACTCTCTCTACAAACTCTCTCTGTTCCGCAGGAGAACGGGTGGCGATTGCGATATGCAACTACGAAGCCGCCGTTCTTCTTAACGGGAAGAACGGCGGCTTTTTTTGGGGACGATAAAATGAACAGATTAATCATGGCAACAACCCTTTTGGGAATGCTCCTGGTAATTGGATGTCGGAACGGTAGCCACTCCACATACGAAGAGGAGCAGCTCCTGAACAGCCCGAGCAACAGAAGAGAGGCATTCCTTCTGATGCACTCAGTCAACAGCGATGTGCAGAAGGCCGGCCTTTCTTCTGGGGCTGCAGAACGATTCAGACAGGGCATGAAAGGGCGACTCCTCGCCGCAGGTATGCGTAAAGCAGAAGTCGGGCAATGGATTAAGTTGGGCATCGTACGCGCCAACCAGGAGGGAGAAGAGGGATGAAGAGGAACTCACAATGCTGCACTGTTATCATTGGGATGCTTCTCGGAACGGCAGTATCGATCAATGCAGCAACCCTGGAGGCCAACATGGAAGGACTCGGACTCGCACAAGATTCCTTCTGGAACGGATCGGATCTGGCGGGGGGATTTGAGTGTGGCACCATGCATTTCAGAAACAGCTATGACACCAACTGGGCAAGTTGGTCGGGCTTTGCCTATTCGTCCATCAACAACACCAATACGGCAGGATATGACAACCAATACGCTGTCTGGCTACCCGGCACCGACGACGGGGGAACAGGGGTGTATACCGTTGCATACGATAACGCGTGGGAAGAGGCGGACATTATCACCGTCCCCTGCCCTTCATCCGTCAAAGGATTCTATGCCAACAATACAACCTATGCAGCTCTTTCGATGCGTGATGGCGACGCTTTCGCGAAGAAATTCGGTGGAGCAAGCGGCAATGATGCCGACTGGTTCAAGCTAACGGTTACCGGCAAAGATGATAATGGCACGATTATCGGCACTGTGGACTTCCATCTCGCCGACTATCGCTTCACAAACAACGCCAACGACTACATCGTCGACGACTGGACATGGGTCAACCTCACCTCGCTGGGGGCCGAAGTGAAAACTCTGCATTTTTCACTCTCCTCAAGCGACAATGGTGCCTGGGGCATGAATACCCCCGCCTATTTTGCGCTCGACGGGCTCGAGATCGTCCCCCATCCCGCTATCCTCGAGGCAGATTTGGAAGACCTGAAACTCGGCCCCGATTCCTTCTGGAACGGATCAGATGAGTCAGGCGGATTCAAGAGCGAATTCGTTCATTTCAAGAATAGTTATGACACAAACTGGGCAAGCTGGTCCGGCTTCGTCCATTCATCGATTAATGATACCAACATGGCAGGATACGGCAACCAGTATGCCGTCTGGCTGCCGGGCACAGGACTGGATGGCACCGGAACATATGCCGTTGCATACGACAATGCGTGGGCAGAGGCCGATGTCATCACGTTCCCCTTCTCGGCCTACGCCAAGGGCATCTACATCAACAATACAACCTATGCAGCTCTTTCGATGCGTGATGGCGACGCTTTCGCGAAGCAGTTCGGTGGTGTGAGCGGCGACGATGCCGACTGGCTCAAGCTGGTCATTACCGGCAAAAATGATGATGGTACCTCCCTAGGCAATGTTGAATTCTATCTCGCCGACTACCGATTCACGAACAATGCGAATGATTATATCATAAGCGATTGGACATGGGTTAACCTCACCTCGCTCGGACCCGACGTGAAAACCCTGCACTTTGCACTCTCTTCGAGCGATAATGGAGCCTGGGGCATGAACACACCCGCCTACTTCGCACTGGACGGATTGGAATTCGTCTACTCATACAGCTCGCACTCAAGTGACGAGAATCTTTTCGATCCGGCCGTGCCGGGCTTCGTGGGCACAGGCGGCGATGGCAATCCGACACATACGAACAACTACCTTAACCCCATCTTCGCAGGATGGGCCGATACGATGGTGAACTACTCGCCAGCACCTGGCATTGCATCACAATGGACGAACACAGTAAAGGCACTTGGCGCGGTCACATGCGACAACATGGATATCGTATCGCTTGGCGATCTCGACCAGGACCAGATCGATACGAACGTTGCACCCGGCAAAATCACGCTCGGCTTTAGCTGCCTTATATCAGACGAATCGGGGCCCGATTTCGCCGTCTTCGAGAATGGTTTTGCGAGTGGCGATGACGTGTTTGCAGAACTTGGCTACGTTGAGGTGTCATCGGACGGAACCAATTTCGTTCGTTTCCCAAGTGTATCGTTGCTCACGAATACAGTGGGAGCATTCGATCCGATAGATACCCGACACTTCTACAATCTCTGCGGAAAGCATGTGAATAACGGAAACTCATGGGGAACACCATTCGACCTTAGCGACCTGGCATCGCACACAAGGGTACAGGACGGCACACTCGATCTCGCGTCCGTTACACATGTCCGGATTGTTGACATCCCCGGATCGGGCGATTTCACCGACGCCTTCACGCCTGCCAACCCGATCTATGATCCGTGGGAAACCATGGGCTCAGGTGGTGTCGATCTCGAAGCGATCGGGGTTATTAACTCACCAGCGCATGCGAAGATCGAAATCCGGACAACGGGCCCCGGCGCAGTATCGCCTTACGGAATGCCCGGCCCTGCCGTATCCGTCGAGCATGGCAGCAATATCACTTTTGTTATTGATGCCGACGCCGGACATCATATTGTTGATGTCAGGGTGAATGACACCAGCATCGGCAGGCCCACCAGTCATACCTTCACCAATGTTCTCAGTGACCAGAAGCTGGAAATCGATTTCGGCAACATACTGGTCGTGCAATCAGCATACGGCACAGCCACACCCGAGGCCGGCACGTACTACGGCTGCGATAGCATGACTGCATGGATATCGGGTTCGCCTGTTGCCAACGGCACAACGCAATATGTCTGTACCGGATGGGTCGGTACCGGAGCAGCACCCACCAACGGGAGCGGCACAATCACACCAGCATTCAATTTGACCAACGATTCAACGATTGTGTGGGCATGGCAAACCAACTACTGGCTTGAAGTGCAGGCATCATCAGGCGGCTCTGTAGACATCGGCAGCAGCTGGCAGGTAATGGGCAGTACTCCCTCACTGACGGCGAGTGCCGCCCCCTACTATGCGTTTACAGGCTGGTCGGGCGATGCACAAGGCAACACCAATGATCCTGCCATGGATTTGACGATGGACAGGGCGCGAAGCGTGCAGGCCAATTTCTGGTCTGACGAGACAACAAACAACGTACCCACATCCTGGCTGCAGAACTACGATCTCACAAATGCCACTGCGTCAACAGAGGCTATGACGGACCATGATGGTGACGGCATACCCACGTGGTGCGAGTTCTATGCCGGAACCGATCCAACGAATGCTGTTTCGAGTTTCCAGATCATCGGCTTCGGCTCACACAATGGTTCAAACTACGTGACCTGGGTTGGTGGCACAAATGGCTCGGCGCTGCCATTCACAGTCCTGGGCTGTACGAACCTGGCAAGTGGCTGGACCGTTCTGGACGACAATGTGTCGCGGGCGGCATCAGGCACCAATATCTGGTGGTCCACAAATACCGCTGATCACATGTACTACCGAATCAATGTAGATAGGAAGTGAAATGATTCGCCAGGACAAAAGAAACATTCGGCGCGATGACAGTGGCTTCACGCTGGTTGAACTGTTGATCGTAATCACGATTATCGGCATCCTCGCAGGCATGCTGACACCGGCATTAATTTCTGCGCGTGAGGCGGCGCGTCGCACACACTGCATGAACAACATGAGGCAACTCTATCTTGCGAACGTCATGTACGCCGATGCAAACGGCAGCTACGTGGCCGCGGCGCCCGATATCTTCACGAGCAATCTCAGAAGATGGCATGGTACACGCAACAACACCAGCGAAGCGTTTGATGCGGAGAGTGGGCCACTGTGGGATGATCTGGGCAAGTCGGGCCGTGTACGCCGATGTACATCGTTCAGGGACTACAGCAAATCCGATGCTGACAACGCATTCGAATCGTCCTGCGGCGGGTACGGCTACAATGCGACAGGAGTGGGTTCGAGAACCTACCTGCTTGGCTACTCGGTGCAGGCTATGCAAACAGGAATGCCGCCCGCTGCAATAGAACAACCGGACAGAACGGTCATGTTCTGCGACTGCGCGTTCCCACAACCATATGGCAACGAGCCCGATTACCTGATCGAGTACTCGTTTGCCGAAGCTTATCACTGGGTGTTTCAGCCCTGGACAGAAAGCAAGTATCGCTCGGATCCTTCCATCCATTTCCGTCACGGCGGCAAAGCCTGTGTTATCTGGTGCGATGGTCATGCATCAACAGAGAGAATGGAGACGAAGGCGGAAGAGCATTTCACGGACATGGAGATCGGCTGGTTCGGTCCTAAAGACAACTCGCTTTTCGATCCGAATTGATCTCAGCGTCGCTCGAGTGAGAGGGACGCAAGTGCGGTACTGTAGATACGGCCGCCGACGGAACCCCATTGATCTTCCGGGTTCCAGCTTCCTTCGTTCGGGCCGGATTGCTGTCTTGAACTGACGAGATCATCTCTGAGCGCGGCGAGTGACTCAACCCACTTGTCGGCATGCGCTTCCTTCAGGGCGCAGACCTGGAAATAGGTTCGATAGAAATCGGTCTTCTGTGTTTCTTCACCGGACTGACGCGCAAGCGCCATTTCAATCTTCCCCCTGATCTCCGGATTTATCTGTACTCCTTCATTCACAGCCTTAAGCACGCAATAGGCACCCATTGCTGTGAGGGCATTAGAGCCCTCTGGCCGCTGTTGTAGTTGGGCGTAACCGAATTGCCCCCTGTGATCGACAACAGTAACAAGCCAAGCAAGACCACGCTCAAGGGCACGGTCCGCGTCCTCCAACCCCATTCGAGCGGCCAACAACAACGCCTGGAGCGGCCAGACGGAGATTGAAGTGTTAGCGGATTCACTCGACCCTCTTTTATAGCCCCACCCGCCTGAACGAAGTTGTCTGGTCCTCATGAAAGCCAGAGCTTCTTCAATTGGTTTCACCAGATCGGGGTCCCTGGTGCTGTTGTACGCTTCAAGCAACGCGACCGATGCAATACCGTGATTATACATCGTACCGGCAAACTCATCACCGAGCCTACCGCTCTGGGCCTGCTGCTTCAATAGAAATGCCACGGCCTGCTCGATGCTCTTCTCTCTGCCCGGAAGATCGTCACCACTCCTGACAACTGAGAGAAGGGCCATACCTGTCAAGCCGACTGTGTATTCCCGCTCCCCACCCCATTGAACGGGATCCCATTGCCCGGATTTCTCTTGCGCATGGACAAGCCAGAGCAGCCCCTGCTCCCTGGCCCTGGCCTGGCCGGATCTTGGAGAAAGCCAACTGTGACGGGTCACATAGCCAATGCCCACGGCAATTACGAGACCCGCGGCCATTCTTAACAGCAAGCGCAAGAAGGGCGTTTTTCTAAAAGGGGACGGCTGATCTCTATTCCATGTTTCTTGGGGGAAACGGGCCAGAATAGCCGATGTAAGATCGCAGGAAAGAGGAGGCTCACCCGGCCTCTCCAGCTCCCTGATTGTCTCGCGGAAACTCTCGGCATTGGCATGACATAAGGAGCAGCCGGCCAAATGTTTATCTATCTTTTCCTTTTCCAGCAGTTCGAGCTCATCGCGGAGGTATGCAACAATATCCTCCTCAACAGGACAGCGCCCCCCTGCTTGACTAAGACCTGTCATTTTCACGACCCATTACCTCCCTGAGTTTGCGCAAGGCATAGAACATTCGAGTCTTCACCGTCCCAACGGGAATCTCGATGACCTCGGCAATCTCATGATACTTCAAGCCCTGGTATATATTCATCACCACGACAGATCGCATCTCCTCCGAGAGCAACTGCAGCGCCTCTACAGCTGCTGCCTTCCTGGCACTGGATCCATCACCCGTTTCCTTCGTCACCTCCAGGTGTTCAACAAACCCCTCAACACCCGTCTTCTCTCTGGCCCGTTTCCTGACATAATCCACGTAGATTCGCCGAGCCACAAAGTAAAGAAACGTCTTGAATTTGGCCCGCGGACGATACCGGTCACGAAACTTGAACAGCTTAACGAAGGTTTCCTGTGCCAGATCCTCTTCATCATTGTTAACGCCCATCTTCCTAAAAAAGTTCACGAGAGCTTGCTGGTATCGGCAAATAATCAGTCCGAATGCGCTCTGATCGCCATTAGAAGCAAGAACCATGAGGTCCTTATCAATTATGTCTTCAGAATCACGTCCGAGGGGGGGGGTGCTGTTTTCAGATATTCTTCGGCTCTTGTACATTGGCGGTGCTCGTTCCCTACTACTCATATGACGATAGTAAACGGAATTCAATTAGTAATACCAAAGCATGCAACACTACGCAATTATACGTCTCGACTGCCTTGGCCTCAGATACCCTTGTCAGCAGGGAAGAGGCGGGTCAATCATCAACGGCCTGTTGCCCAAATATCACGACCATGCGAGGAGGCTATTGGGTTGCGCCGGTTTTGGCCGTTCGCAGCGCGCCTTGCGAGACGACCAAAACCGTCAGCAACAGGGTTCGCGAGATTTGGGCAACAGGCCGTCAATACCTAAATAATAGGACTGACCCTCTGTCTGATGAACCTTTCTGGCTGAATCTGCGTTAGTATGTTATGAGTAAGGGGCCTTTCTTTACCAACCTGATCAGGGGAGTCGAAATGCACAAAAGGAACGGAATCTGCCTGTATACGGAAGTCTTTGCAATGATGGCCTGCCTGTCGATTGCTTGTGCGTGTCGAGCGGCCGAGCCGCCCAAATCGGCCGGCACGGATGACGCCAGGGGACTTGAAACCACTGCTGACGCCTCCATGACCAAGGGGTTGGACTGGCTGAAGGGCAAGCAGAGAGAAGACGGCTCATGGTCAAGTGCGAGCTACCCGGCCATAACTGCTCTGAGCCTCTGGTCATTTGCGCGAAGTGATCATCCCGACAAGGGCAAGATCTGTGCCAAGGCAGCTGAATTCATTGTGGGCCTCGTCCAGAAAGATGGCGGAATCTACAAGCCGCGCAGCGGTGTTCTCAAAAGAAGCGGCGGACTCTCTGTCTACAATACTGCCGTCTGCATGACCGCCCTCCATTCATATGACCAAACCAAGTACTCCGACACAATATTGAAGGCTCGCAAGTTCATGGCCGCAGGCCAGCTTACGGGCGATTCACCTGATGCAGGTGGATTTGGATACGAATGCAAGCCCGGCAATAAATCCCGTGGTCGCGCCGACCTGAGCAATACCGGCTGGGCCCTCATGGCAATGCGAAAGACGCAGAATGTTGAAGATCTCCGCCCTGGAGAATCGGGACGAGTTGATGTCAACTGGGAAGCAGCGGTAGAATTCCTTGAGAAATTACAGGATCAGGACAAGGACGATCCCGTCAATTATGGCGGCTTCGGCTATGCTCCAAGTGGCGAGCGCAGCGGGACAAAGAAGAAAAAGGATGGCACAGTCAAGCTCAGGGGATTCGGCAGCATGACCTATGCGGGACTCGAATCGATGATCTACGCACAGGTCGAGCGCACCGATCCGAAGGTGCAGTCCACACTCCAGTGGGCTGCCCAACACTGGTCGCTTGAAGAAAACCCGGGCATGGGCAGCAAGGGCCTGTTCTACTTCTACAACGTTATGGGCAAAGCGCTCAGCGTGAGCGGTATCTCAGAACTCAAAGATCTGTCAGGCAAGGCCATCCCCTGGAAGAAGGAAATCATTGAGAAGCTCGCCGCAATACAGAAAGATGACGGCAGTTGGGTCAACCCCGACAACCAGTTCTGGGAAGGCGACGCCATCCTGGTAACGGCTTATTGCATTCTAACGCTGGAAAATGCCAGGGGGAAATAGGTTGTTGCACGTTTTAGACCAAATTAGCCTAAGACACCGGGTATTGCTCTTCGTATCAACTGGTATCGGGGTTTGTGGCCGAATCCGACTCCGGGGAATCAACTAGAATTAAGGAATAATCATGCGAGTCAACGTATTGAGAGTATCAGTTTTCGTATTGCTTCTTCTGGCATCTGTCACAGCACAGGCCGACATGCTCAAAGTTAGATCCAAGGAATACCAGGGCACATTCCAGGGATATGAGAGCAAGAAATTCATATTCCGCGCCAAATCCGGCAAGATGCTGAAACAGCTGCGAAGCTCAGTACGCAGCCTAAAACTAGATTCACCCACCGAAATCCGGCTCCAAACGAAATCAAAAAAGAAACCGGAAAAGGTCCTGCTTATCGGCTACAACAAGGGCAAGTTCTCGATTAAGCGTAGCGGCAAGGCATCAAACGTAACAGGCATGAACGTGGAACGAATTACGGTCATGCGACAGGCCGCGTCTGGTGGGACCAGCACCGACACCCGCAATGCAATTTCCCCTATCGATGTCAGCGGATTGGAGAATGCGCAATTGACACCTCAACAATCATCGGCCGTTGAGCAGTACAAGAGAGCGCGCAGCACTTATGACTCATTCCTGGCACAGAGCTCTGCGCTGGTCGCGAAAATGAATAATGCGAGCGGATCAACACGTTCGTCATTGCTCACGCAACTACGGCAAAGGAAAGATCAGGAGCAACCGATCAAAAGAGAGATGGAATCTGCACATGCAGAAATGCTCAGTGCATTCCCCGGCCTTGCGAATGGCGGCACAATCGAAATCAAATCTCGCCCGACCCAATCCAGCGCGCCCAGCAAGCCAGTGCTGCAGCGCACAGAATTAACACTCGTAGTCCCCAAGCTGGGTGCAAACGAGGTCTTCGTCATCGATGCAGCGGTCCTGAACCAGCTTGGTGCAGCGAATAAGAACCAGGAATCTGCCATAAAGATTTATGATGCTGCGGCAAAGGACTACGAACGCTTTGTGGCCGACCCCGCGGGTGTTGCCAAGGAGAAGGACCCAGAGCAGATCAGAAACAACCTGAGCAATGCGCAGAAAACGCTCCTCATGGCGTTCCCCAACTTGGAACTGATCGAGCAGTAACAACGCTAGAGCAGTTTCACAAATACTGTAGCCGTTTTGGCTACAGTATTTCTTCAACCGCTCTAAGGGTTCGTGGTTCAGGGAAAGATCTGGCCAATTCGTGCTTCTTACTCGATGGGCGCAACCTTGATCACGAGTTCTTCAAGAATCCCCGTGAACCATCTATGGTTTCCCATCGTTCTAAAGGGAAACAAGCCTTTGAAAAGGGCCTGCTGTTATTCATTCTGAGAAGAGCGGAGGCGACAATGGGTAGAAGAAGCTGTGCGCAGAACATAGCAACACTCATCATTCTGGCACTGGTCGCCTCGGTGCTCGCACAGGAGAAGAAGACAACAAAGCACGAAGTTGTAGTTACCGCCACACGTGACGAACAACCACTTCGAATGGCACCGTATTACATCAACGTCATGGATGCAAAGATGCTTCGTACCGAGAAAGCTCCACGTACGCTGCCGGAAGTGCTGAAATACCAAACAGGCACTCTCGTGCAGAAGACAGCTCATGGCCAGGGCTCGCCCTATATCAGAGGATTCACCGGATTTCGCAACCTGCTGCTGATCGACGGCATCCGGCTGAACAACTCGGTTTTTCGCGATGGTCCGAACCAGTACTGGAACACTGTGGATACTCTCGGGCTCAACAGGATCGAATCAGTGAAAGGCCCTTTCTCCGTACTCTACGGCAGCGATGCCGCCGGCGGCACGATCAACGCCATCACGCGTGGCGTCGTAAACATCCGGCCGGGCAGCAACTGGGATAGACGCCTGTATTCGCGATACGCCAGCGCAGAGGATTCCTATATCGGACGTGTTGAGTCAATCGGGCGCCTGGCCGACAACGTCGGACTCACCTTCGGATATACCTTCAAGGATTTTGGCGATCTCGAAGGTGGCAAAGAGGTCGGCACACAGGAAGAGACCGGTTACGACGAACAGGCCTGGGATGCGAAACTCGAATACTTCATCGATGACGATGCATGGATCGTACTTGCACACCAGGGAATGGATATGGACGATGCTATGCGCACACACAAAACCATATATGGCATCGATTGGGAGGATCTGTCGGTCGGCAAAGAGCTGGCACGTATACTCTATCAGGACAGGATGCTGACGTATCTCCAGTATCACAAACATAACATTGATGGGTTCTGTGATGAGATCCACGCCGGCATCTCACATCATCGCCAGGAAGAAAAGCGAGACAGACTCAGGATCAGGCGTGACATCCAGGGGTTCGAAGTGAACACTCTGGGCGCCTTTGTCCGGCTCAAGAGTTCTTCGGATTACGGAGAATTCATCTATGGCGCCGAGTTTTACCGCGATTACGTGAACTCCTTCAAGAACACCTACAATGCAGATGGTTCGCTCAAGAACGCGGCTATCCAGGGCCCTGTCGGTAACGACGCAATCTACGACATGCTTGGCGCCTATGTTCAGGACACCATTCCAGTATCTGATCTGATATCTGTCGTTGTGGGCTGCAGATCCGACTACATCGAGGCAAATATAGATTCTGTCGAAGATCCAGATACCGGCAACGAAGTCCAGATTTCAGAGAATTGGGACGCCGTTTCCGGCAGTGGTCGCCTACTGTACCACCTCGATGAGCAGAAGGAATACAACCTGTTCGCAGGAATATCCCAGGGCTTCCGAGCACCGAACTTGTCTGACCTTAGCAGGCTCGATTCTGCCAGAACGGATGAGGTGGAGACGCCGGCCCCGGACTTGGATCCTGAGAAATTCATCTCCTACGAGATCGGCATGAAGGCCGAGGCGGAGCGAGTTTCAGGCCAGGTCGCCTACTTCTACACCGACGCCTCTGATATGATCGTGAGGACGCCGACCGGACGCATGATTGACGAAGAGCACGAAATCACCAAGCTAAATGCGGGTGATGGCTATGTCCAGGGCGTTGAGGCACAGATCGAATACGAACTGCTCGACAACCTGAAGGCCATTGGAGCTTTCACATGGATAGAGGGAAAGATAGAGACTTATCCGACCTCGGACCCGATCATCGTGGAAGAACCGATTGACCGGACTATGCCTCCAACCGGACGATTCGGATTGCATTGGATCATGAACAAACATTACTGGGTTGAAGGCTCCTGCACGATCGCCGACGATGCCGACGAACTGTCCACCCGCGATAAATCAGATACAAGCCGTATTCCTCCGGGCGGCACGCCAGGCTACGTAATCTGTGATTTGCGTGCAGGCTGGAACGTCAGTGATGATCTGAGGTTATCGGCAGCGGTTGAGAACATCACGGATGAGGATTACCGGGTGCACGGCTCAGGTCTCAACGAGCCTGGCAGGAACCTGGTAATTGCAGCAGATTGGGTGTTTTAGAAGAAAGGGTCAGGACAGGACAGAAAGGGCAAAAGCGGAGGCACCAGCGGCAATCAGAACTTATGCGGTCAAACAGCTCGGCGATACGTCCCTACTCAGTGTCATCAACAGCTCCGAGATATGCCATCCCCTTCCATCCCCACCAAGAACCCCCTTACTGCGCTGGAATGTGTTGAAGCTCTCGGCGAGGCCTTGCAGCAAAGCGCCCCTTAAGGAAGCGCGATGCCAAGATCACACAGTCAATTTCATCGTTGAGGTATTCATCGAACGGTGGCGGCTTTGTCATAGGCAGCACATTCTCGGGGAAAGCGCCTTTCTCCAGCGCATGTTGATCCGCGGCATCACGGATCACCCTCAAGTCGTTCAAGAAGAGGCTATTTCAGGTACTCCTTCTCGCCTTCACGAATGACGGGGCTGGTCACTGTTCACCGATCTCAACTCCCGTCCTACGTGAGAGCCAGTCACGCGTTTGACTCACGGGCTGGTAGTCTCGACTCCTTCCGATGTCAGGGTAGTTCTTCGCTATGAAATCTGAGAGCGGCACACCATCTAGCATCAGCAACTCGGGTTCTTCCTTGCCCTCTACGGCGAGCATTACGCATAGCCCAGCCGCAAAAGCATCGCATTCCTCATCAAGACTGGTCCGCTTGTCCTTCCTGCTGAACGAGTGGACTGTTTCATGAAACAGCACTTCCATGATCTGACCGTGGGTCTGGTGCAGATAAGCATCATTATTCATCGCCATGACCTTAATGTAGATGGCGCTTTGCCCCAGGACTTCGTTCCACGTCAACCCACGTGCACTGCCGAGCTGATCACTGAAAACGATCCTACCCTGATCGAGGAATAGCAACGCACGCTCACTCAGGATCTTTCCCCTTTCAGATTGCCCAAATGCCGTGTTTGCAAGACCGCTCAGCTCGTCCTTAATAATCTTATGACCGGATACTTGCACGGATACAGGTGCAGCATGGGGTCGGCGTGATGCACGATATTCAAGCGCGACCATGATGCCAGTGCTGCCAAAGGCCAGCAACAGGCAAATTCTTGCCGCCAGCTTCCTCCACTTCTTCCTGGCAGGCACAGCGGACAGATCATCGGTTTCTGATGGCATCGAATTCCCCTGCAAACTTGCCGGCAATTTCCGGTGATTTGATCAGGACAAGATTCTCGTAATTGCTTATTGAACCCGAAGTGGTGAAGTTGTAAGAACCTGTCAGCACGCATTTGCGGTCGATCACGGCGAACTTGTGGTGCATCTTCGCATACTCGCCTTTCATTTCAATGGCAGTACATCTGACATTCCGTTTCGTCAGGTAACCTATTGCCTGCTTCATCCCGCGCCATTCCGTTGATTTTGAATCATATTTCACATGCACTTTGACCCCACGTTCAGTGGCACTGACAAGGGCCCCTGTGATACTGCGCCTTGTTATGCTGTATATGGCTACGGATATCTCTTTTTGAGCCTTCTTGATTTCGCGTAGAAGAAGCTTCTCGCATGCGGGGCCGAAAGCTGTTTCAACAGAAACGGCGCTTCTTTCCTTTTCCTGGCCCTGTTCTGCCACACAGGATTGCTGAGACAGGGGCTGAAAGAACACAAGCGCAAATATGCCAAGAAAAGCTCCTGTTTTCAGCATATCCATCGCTCTGAGATTAGAGTTGTGGGGTAGGCTCATTTTCTGTAGATTACCAGCCCGTTGTGAAAAAGTCATTGAAATACAGGGAAATGCTGAGCGATGCCCGTCGGATTGTAGTGAAGATCGGCACTCGGATCCTGGTTCAGAGCAGTGGGCGTCCCGAAACCAGGCGCATGCGCGCGTTGGTCAAAGAGCTGGCCTGGCTGAACTGTGATGGTCGTGAAGTGGCCGTTGTGAGTTCGGGCGCGGTCGGAGCCGGCATGGAGGCCCTTCAAATGAAGACCAAGCCAACCAATCTCCCGGATCTGCAGATGGCAGCGGCCGTGGGACAAAGCCGCTTGATGGCAAAGTATGACGCACTCTTCTCCAAAGAGCGATGCAAGATCGGCCAGGTCCTGCTGACCCATGAGGATTTTAAGCACAAGATCCGGCTGACGAATGCGCGGCGGACAATGGAGAATCTTATCAGGAACGACGTAATACCGATCATTAATGAGAACGATGTCGTCGCTGACGAGGAAATGAGGGCCCTCGTAAACAAGCTGGGCGACAATGATCTACTGGCTTCACTCGTCGTTAAGCTGGTTCGCGCCGATCTCCTGATCCTGTTGACAACGGTAGATGGGGTGCGCAAGCCGGCACAATCGGGACGATGCCAGAGGATCCGCTACCTGGAATCAATTCCCCGCAGCCTCCTGGCCCTTACCAGGGGAAAAGGCTCACCTCTTTCAACCGGTGGCATGGAGACAAAGCTGCGCTGTGCCAACGAGGCAGCAAAGGCAGGTTGTTCAGTGATAATAGCCGACGGACGAAAGCCTGGGATCATAAAGCGCATCATGAGCAGCGAGGATGTTGGAACATTGATAGTACCATCAGTTTAGTGCGAGGTATCAATTATGAGTCTGCATGAAGAAATGGTAGCAATGGGTGATAAAGCAGTTGTCGCTGCCAGGGAGCTCGTCTTGCTGGGCAGTCGGAAGAAGAACAACATCTTGCAGGCGATGGCTGACGAAATGGAAGCCAATGCCGAAGTCATAAAGGAATCCAACAAAAAAGACATGGCCGCCGCGAAAGAAGCAGGGCTATCCTCTGCGCTCCAGGATAGACTGCTCTTAACGGATACTCGCATAACCAGCATGGCCAAGGGCCTGCGCGAGGTTGCCGGCCTCAAGGATCCCGTCGGCAAGGCTATAAGTCGCTGGATCCGCCCCAACGGCCTAGAAATAGTCAAGACACGCGTGCCTATTGGCGTCATTACTGTGATCTATGAATCACGTCCAAATGTCACTGCCGAGACCGCTGCTCTCTGCCTGAAGACCTCTAACGCCATAATTCTGCGCGGCGGCAAAGAATCATTGCATTCGAACAAGGCAATTGCAGAAGCGCTCAATGCGGGCGGCAGGAAAAAGGGCATGCCCCAAAATGCGATCCAGATCGTCCAGACAGTCGACCGTGACGCAATAAGGGAACTTGTACAGCTCGAGGGCAAGATCGATCTCGTCATTCCACGTGGCGGCGAAGGACTCATCCGTGCAGTGACGGAACAGGCCAGAATCCCGGTCATCAAGCACTACAAAGGCGTCTGCCACGTCTACGTGGATGAGACAGCGGACCTCGAAATGGCTTTACGCATCGTGGAGAACGCCAAATGCCAGAGGCCGGGCGTATGCAACGCCGTAGAAACCCTGCTGGTCCACGAGTCCATAGCTCCCCAATTTCTCCCCCAGGTCAGCGAACAACTCATCAAACTGGGGGTTACGCTCAAGGGCGACGCAGCAGCCAGGGAGCTGGTACCCGCCATGGAACCCGCCAATGAAGCCGACTGGTACGAGGAATATCTCGATCTCGTGCTCTCTGTAGGAGTGGTCGCTTCGCCTAAAGCAGCCGTTGGTCATATCAACAAGTATGGTACGCATCATTCCGACGCCATAATTGCCGAGAGTGAAGGTGCGCAGAAGATGTTTACCAAGGAAGTGGATTCTTCAACCGTATACGTGAACGCATCGACTCGCTTTACAGATGGCAACGAGTTCGGCATGGGCGCCGAGATAGGAATCAGCACAGACAAACTTCACGCACGTGGACCCATGGGATTGGAAGAGCTGACAACCTACAAGTACATCGTCCACGGTAAAGGCCAGGTTCGGGAGTAACGCCTGTGACTACTTGTTTTCAGGCTTGGCTTCTTCGACAACTATTTCTGTAGTCTCAACCTTCTCAGGTTCAACCTCTCCCTCAGTGGCTTCATTCTGCATCACTCGCATCCGCTTCTTCACCTTGGGATCGTACTTGTCAGTATACCATTTGTTCGCATTTTCATAAGACAGTCCGTACCTGTTGGCGAACCACTTGAGTTCTTTGCCCGAGAAGTTCAGAGATTTGGCGAACGAATTGAGGAGTTGCGCGGTCTTGATCGTCTGCATCTTCCTGACATCGCCTGACCAGGAAGCGCCTTCAGCCATCATCGTAACAAGCTCAGTTTTTTCACCTATGACGAAAACGGACGAAGGCTTGGTGGCAACAAAGGCTCCGGTGGAATAATCTTCCATGCTTAACTCGGCCCATTTGCGCTCCGAACGAACCCATAGATGCAGAACCGGCTGCTTCAGCTCCGGCGGCTTCTGGTATGAAACCAATGTCACTGAACGTTTTTTGGCTATGTCAAATGCAAGCTGGACAGTCACGTAACTATTGGGCAGAACGATCAGGGCTGTTTTCTTCACCTTCTTCGAAGCCGCATCTCCTGTCGACGGCATAAGAAAGAGGCCTAACAGGGCTATTGCCATATACTTGCGAATTCTCATTATTACACCCCCGATAACAATCACATTAGTTCAAACAGATTCAGTTGTTCAGGATCTTGATATAACCTGAGAAATGATCGACCCAGCGGGAACTATTGTCAATTTAATTCCCCAGAATCTTACGGAACTCGTTCGTCAGCATCGGCACTATTTCGAAGAGATCTCCAACGATACCGTAAGTTGCAACCTTGAAAATAGGCGCATCGGGATCCTTGTTGATCGCAACAATTACGTCAGCCGAAGACATTCCGGCAAGGTGTTGAATTTGTCCGCTGATACCACAGGCAATATACAGTTTTGGACATACGGTCTTCCCTGTCTGCCCAACCTGGTGCGAGTAAGGAATCCAGTCGGCATCCACCGCTGCGCGTGAAGCGCCGACACCTGCGCCCAGTGCCTCTGCAAGCTCCCGAACTATTGAGAAGTTCTCGGGCTTCTGGAGTCCCCTGCCGCCGGAGACAATTATGTCTGCTTCAGCGATATTGACAGTACTCTCGATCTCCTGCACGAATTTGAGTCGCTTCGTACGAGAGGTAAGCAGGTCCTGTGCAATCTCCTGAATCAGCACTTCTCCCTTGCGTCCTGCCCTGGGTTCGGCTTCTTTCATGACCTTGTGTCGCACCGTGGCCATCTGGGGCCTGGCATTTGGAGAGATAATGGTAGCCATGATGTTGCCCCCGAATGCAGGACGCGTCTGCAGAAGCTGTTTTGTTTCCGGGTCGATCGCCAATTCGGTGCAATCGGCCGTCAACCCGACATGTGCTGCTACGGCCACACGTGATACCAGGCTTCTGCCAATTGTAGTAGCGCCGCAAAGGAAGATGTTGGGCTTGTAATCTTCTACAAGCTTGACGGGCACCCTGGCATACGGTTCGTCCTGGAAGTATTCCAGTTCCGGCTTATCGACAAGATAAACCTTGTCGGCTCCGCGCGACGTCAGTTCGTCGGCCTTGTCACTGACCCCACTGCCCAGCATGACTGCACAGAGATCCATGCCGAGATCATCGGCGAGTTTTCGCCCTTCACCGAGTAGTTCATAAGTGACCGAGTTGATCTTTCCTTCATGCTGCTCCACAAATACCCACACATCCTTGTAAGCATCGAGATCCTCGGCCTTTGCAGCGGCTTTCTCTTTGATTGATATTGCCTCGAACTTGCATGCTTCGACGCAAGCGCCGCAGAGAGTGCATTTCTCGAGGTCAATATACGGAAACTGTTTCTTTTCCATTGAGATCGCATCAAATGGACATGCTTGAACGCACAATGTACACTTGGTGCATTGCTCTTCGTCTATACGGATAGGCAACTCTGTCATGGCATTCTTCCCTACTGGTTGGCGCCCAAAACAACGTTTTTGAGTTTCCCCGCTATAGTACCGACTGCTGCGGCGGGATCATCCGTGAATATTTCGCCCCCACCCCGTGGTGGTGGCGTAAAGATCTTTACTACCTTGGTCGGCGAGCCATCCAGGCCAATTTTCGGAACCTCGCACTGGAGTTCCTCTGCGCCCAGCTTCTTGATCTCGGCCTTCTTAGCTGCCATCTTCCCCTTGAGCGACGGCAATCTGGGTTCGTTGATCTCCTTCACAACGGTCAGGAGACAGGGCAGCGGCGAGGATATGATTTCGTAGCCTTCTTCCAGCAGTCGCTCGGCCACGATCTTCTCTTCGTCGATCTCCTCGATCTTCCTGACATAGGTGATCTGGGGAAGATCCAGGTGTGTTGCAATGCCCGGGCCCACCTGCGCGGTATCGCCATCGGAAGCCTGCTTCCCACAGAGAACAATGCTGTAGTCGCCGATCTTCTTGAGAGCTGCCGCCAGTGTGTAGCTTGTAGCCCATGTGTCACTGCCAGCAAAAGCTCGATCGCAAACAAGGACGCCTTCATCAACGCCCAGCGATATTGCCTCCCTCAGAGCTGCTTCAGCCTGGGGCGGCCCCATGCTTATGGCCGTGACCTTGCCACCAAGTTTCTCCTTGATTCGAATGCTCTCTTCAATCGCATACATATCAAACGGATTAATGATCGACGCGACGCCCTCACGCATGAGCGTATTGGTTTCCGGATCGATCTTCACATCCGTCGTATCCGGCACCTGCTTAATGCAGACAATTATATGCATATGATGGCTCCCAGATTTCAGGTTTCCGTCGGATTATACGTATCCCAATGCTCATGGCAAGCAGGGAATGGTGCGCCTGGCGAGGATCGAACTCACAACCTCTAGCTCCGGAGGCTAGCGCTCTATCCAATTGAGCTACAGGCGCAGCAGAAAATCTGATCGGCAAGGTATACCATAAATCAAGGAAAAGCGACTCAATAACGTACCTGGCACGCAGAATATCACTTATCTGTGTGCGAATCATGCGTTTGCTTTCGCTGGTCTTCAGGAATCTTTCAACTCGACAGGCTGCAGGCACACCAGTTACTTCGATTCACAGAGTGCCTGGTCCAGATCTGCCATAATGTCGGCTGGATGCTCGGCGCCAACGCAGAGCCTAACCATGTTGCCCGGGATCCCCGCCAGTTCCCTACCCTCTTTGCCCTGTTGCTGATGGGTAGATATGGCCGGTATGGTCGCGACGCTTTTGATGCGGCCGAGATCGGTGGCACGCCATATGCGCTGCAGACGATCGAAAAAGGTGCGCGCCTTCTCTGCCCCACCCTTCACGCAGAACGACATCAGGTGTCCGTAACGATTCACGGGCTTGCCGTATTGCGAGTCATGTTCGGCATCAACGAGTGTCATGTACTTGCTTGCCAACTCGTGAAGCGGATGATCGGGTAAACCGAGATACTGCGTGCTCTCTACCCCCGGATGCTTCTCGAGGAACTCCGACACCTCCATCGTGTTCCTGCTCATGAGGTCCATTTTGGAGCGCAACGTACGCATGTCATTAAGGGTCATCACTGCCTGCATTGGATGCAGGTTCGGACCGAAATCCCTGTTTTGCAGATACTTCACGCAGAGAGAGAAATCGGACTTGAGCGCATCATCATCAATGTTAGTGACCAGGTTCTTCCTGGCAATTACCGCACCACATATGCCGAAACCGCTCGACGTAAGACTCTTTGACGCAGATTGCACGACAATGTCTGCGCCATGGCAAATGGGACGCAACAGAGCCGGAGTGGCAACAGTGGAGTCGCATATCAACGGCAAGTTATTCTCGTGTGCCAGGTTAGCCACTGCCTCGACATCAAAGAAGCCTTGCTGTGGATTGCTGGGTAGCTCGCCATAAAGGAATCGTGTATTCTTGTCTATCTTTGAGGCCCATTCGTCAATGTTCGTGGCATCGAGAACCCAGCGGCATTCGATCCCCCGCTCCTGCATCATGCGCACCGTAAACTGCTGGAATGTGCCGCCGTAGCACTGTGCGGTCGCGACGAAGTTCCTGGGCTCATGGATATCTTTTACGACTCTGAGGAACGGCATGACAGCGGTCATGATTGCCGACATTCCGGAGGACGTTGAACAACATGATGTTTCTCCGTCGTAGCCATATCCTTCAAGGAGCGCGAGCGTCCACTCATAGTAATAGGTTGATGGGTTCGCTATACGGGAATAACACCAGGTGGGAATCTTGTAGGCCAATGCGGCGGCCATCTCATCAGAATCACGATAGGCCTGCGAGGTGCTCATGAAGATGGGCTCTATGATCGCGCCCTGATAGTCCTCGATCGCATCGGTTACATTGTATAGCCCATGCACTGCGATCGTATCGAACCGCCACTTCTTTACCACATCTCGAATGTACCCGTCCCGATCGGCGAGATACTTGTTGTTAATGTCGATATAACGTTGCATCCCCTCGGTAATCACGTCATCAGTGGTCATAACATCTCCTCGAACGTTTTGTATATATTCACAGTCGCGTTTCAACCAGTTCAACAGCTGCAACAATCGAAGCAGGCATGAACGCTATGCCGCTCCCCGCTGCGATTTGCTGTGCAGAATACAATACCACATGTCCTCTGAATTCCGCGTACAGAATACGTTTATCACGGATTTCAGAACATTGTGGGACATCTATCTTGTTCTCTGACAACTGCGTATGCAATAAAGGCGCAATTCACATATTCAGGTTCACACAGAAAGAACGTAGAGCGATGTCACAGCACATGAGTAACGAACAAACGGAACTGGATTTATTTCTCGGATTGGATTCGAGCACACAGGGGCTCAAAGCAATTGTCATAGACATGGATCTAAATCCCATTCTACGAAGCATCGATCAATTTCGACAGGGATCTGCCTGAGTTCGAGACTGACGGCGGGGCACACAAACATGCTGACGGATTGACCGTTACATCTCCCGCAATGATGTGGGTGGCCGCGCTCGATATGCTCCTGGATCGGATGAGAGTCGAGAATTGTCCGCTCGATAGAGTAAGCTGCCATTTCCGGATCGGGCCAGCAACACGGCAGTGTGTGGCTCAACGGCAATGCCGCTAGCATACTCGCAGAACTGAACTCCAGCAGAACACTCAGGAATCAACTTGAGCCGGCTCTTTCGATCAAAGATTCGCCTATCTGGATGGACTCCAGCACGGGCAAGCAATGCGCAGAGCGCGAGAAAACACTCGGTGGCGCACAGGCCGTTGCAGAGCTTACTGGATCGAGAGCCTATGAGCGATTCACCGGCAACCAGATTGCAAGAATCTTCCAGGAGAAGCCCGAGGCTTACGAACAAACAGCGAGGATCTCGCTGGTGAGCTCGTTCATGGCTTCATTGCTCGCAGGCGGACATGTGCCAATAGATACCAGTGATGCCTGATGGATATCCGCTGCAGGCAATGGTCGCGAGCTGCTCTCGATTGTACCGCACCGGATCTTGCCCCCAGGCTTGGCTCCATAATCGCTTCTCACGAACCGGTGGGAAAAGTGCACAGATTCTACGTCGACAGGTACGGCTTTAACAGGGGATGTGCTGTTATCGCCTTCTCGGGTGATAACCCGAACAGTCTTGCCGGGCTGCGCCTGAGGGACGGAGGAGATATTGCGATCAGTCTCGGGACGAGCGACACCATGTTTGGATCCATATCCGAGCCAGTGCCATCGGCATCCGAAGGACACATCTTTGCGAACCCGGTTGACCCAAACGGATTCATGGCAATGATCTGCTACAAGAATGGCTCACTCACGCGCGAGTCAGTTCGTGATGCACATGTAGACGGCACATGGCCTGGTTTCAATGCTGCCCTGGCAGGTACCAGCCCCGTCAACGACGGCTACATGGGCTTCTATTTTAGAGAGCCGGAAATAACACCGCCGATTCTTGCAACAGGAACATACCGATTCGATCCCTCTGACAATCCGGTGGACAGCTTCCTGCCACAGGTAGACGCAAGGGCGGTACTTGAAACACAGTTCCTCTCCATGCGATCTCACTCAAAGAACATTGGCCTCACGCCGGGCAGGATTCTCGCGACAGGTGGCGCTTCGCAAAACCTTTCAATTATCAAGGTAATGGCGCATGTCATGAGCAAGGCTGTTTCAACTACAGAAGTCGCTGACTCTGCTGCTCTTGGCGCTGCCTACAGGGCACTGCATGGGTGGAAATGCAAGCGAGCCGGCAGTTTCGTTCCCTTCTCTTCGGTTTTCGCAGGCCTGCCGCCATTCCAGGTCGTCGCCAACCCTGATGATCAGGCCCACGACAAATACTCAAACATGCTCCAGCGCTTCACCAAGCTGGAGAAGAGAGTTATGCAAGGCTAGGTGGCACGCCTTCGTATAGGGGATTTCGACAAGACACACAGGTTTCAGGCAAGATCCGTCGGATCAAGCAAATCGGTCGAATCCGACCTATCCACTACTCATCTATGACCTCGGAGACCTTGATGACAAGTTCCCGGTCGCCCATATTGGTGACCCTGAGCGGATCGCCTTCGTCGAGCAGGACCCCGGATGCCGCATAGAACTCGGCACTCTCCTCTTCGCCCTTGTAAGCAACTGTGGCTCGGTAGATCAGCAGGATCCTGCCATCATCGCGTACCGTTACTCTGCCACTCACGCCGAACTCGTATGCGCCTTCCTCGCCCTCAAACATCAGTTCTGATTCATACTGCGGTATTGCAGTCACAATGCGGATCGAATGATCCTCGTCGTCGGCGTGGTCCAGAAGGAACTCAATTCGCAGGTTATTCTCGAAAGTTTCCGGCATTCGCAGCGGCTGTTTGACAGCAGTCTTCTTGCCCTGCGCAAAAACCAGCGAAGCGATCATCACGACCAACATTCCAGACAGAACGATTTTCTTCATCCTCGCCTCCTTCTACATCTACAGTTCACCCAGACTCAAATCACCATGTATTTTATAAACTGGTCCATCCCGATCCACCCGGAGCTCGCGATCTGGAAACACTTTGGGCAGTTCTTTGCGCAGCATCGCTGCGACCTCGTTTTCAATTCTCGAACGGATATCATCGGGCACATCGGATAGTGTTGCCATCTGTATCCTGACAATGTATCCCTCCTTGTGCTCCGATCCAAATCCGGCGGAAAACACACCGCTTACTGAGAAGTGACCATCATAGGAGCCTCCGGACGTCTCGCCATGCTCGGCACGTGCTGGATGCAGTGGATAATCACCCCCATATTTCTTCTCAAGCACAACGTCAATGCGATCGAAGATCTCTTCCAGCTTCTTTTCCCACTCTACTACGCTATGGTGTCGCATCCAGTCCAGCCCCATCCAACTCTTCACAGGCTAGCAGAATAAATGCTCCGTTTTCCAGAAGGAAACTGCGTTAAAACCCTGTACCATGCGCCGGCAGGGAACCTGATTTGACGCAAAAGAGATACGATGCTAGCCTTCTTAGACCTATAACGCTGAAAGGAAGAGAATCGTATGGACCTGAAAATTAAGTTTCTGGGCGCCGCAAAGAATGTCACCGGCTCCTGCTATCTCGTTGAGGCAAACGGCACAAAACTGATAATCGACTGCGGCATGTATCAGGAGCGGAAATTCAAGAGCAGGAACTGGGATCCATTCCCCACCAGCCCTGGAAGCATCGATGCCGTCCTCCTCACCCACGCGCATCTCGATCACTGTGGTCGACTGCCCAAATTGGTGAAGGAAGGTTTCAGCGGAAAAATCCACACAGGCCCAGCTACTGCAAACATAGCAAAGATCGTACTGCTCGATTCGGCCAGGATCCAGGTCGAGGACGTCAAGTACAAGAAGAAGCGACACAAGCGCGAGGGAAGAAAAGGCCCTCATCCACTTGTCCCGCTTTACACCGTGGAAGACGCCGAGAAATGTCTGCCAATGTTTGTCTCACACGAATACGACAAGACAACGGATCTTGGCAATGGCATAACAGTGGTGTTCAAGGACGCCGGACACATTCTCGGCTCCAGCATGATCGAGATCCAGGTGACATCAGGCTCTGAAACGCGCACGATCATATTCTCTGGCGACATAGGACGACCAAACACACCTATCCTGCGGGATCCGACCCGCTTCGAGCATGCCGACTATGTCATATGCGAATCCACCTATGGGAACCGTATGCACGGTAAAACTGACGATATTCCTGTTGCACTCGCAAGAATCGTCAACGAGACATGCAGGGTCGGCGGCAACATCGTCATCCCGAGCTTTGCAATTGAGCGGACGCAGGAACTCGTCTACCGGTTAAGCGGATTGCTCGCCGAAAAGAAGATCCCCCGTCTCACAGCATATATCGACAGCCCCATGGCTATCAAAGTGACCGAAGTATTCCGGCAACACCTGGATCTCTTCGATAGTGATGCTCAGAAACTGATAGAATCAGGAAAGCACCCCTGTGATTTTGCAGGGCTGACGATGTCCCGTAGCACTGATGAATCAAAGGCAATCAAGGAAGCCAAGGGCACATCAATCATTATCGCAGGATCAGGCATGTGTAATGGCGGCCGCATCAAGCATCACTTAAAGGCCAACATAGAGCGTGAAGAAAGCACCATCCTTTTCATCGGCTACCAGGCGAGGGGCACACTTGGCAGAATCATACTCGAAGGCAAGAAAGAGAAGATTAGAATACACGGGCAGCATTTCGAGGTGCGGGCCCGCATAGAGAAGATCAACGGCTTCTCCGCACATGCCGACAGGGAGGAATTGACCGACTGGCTCGCCTCCATTAAGAAGCCTCGCCATCTCTTCGTGACACATGGTGAAGAAGAAGCCGCCACAGATTTTGCGGAGCATATCCAGAAGAAGACCGGTTGGTCGGTCAGCGTACCATCGTATCTTGACGAAGCGGAACTGGAATGACCGTCCCTGTCATTCCCAGTAGTTGTCGGGGTGCTTTCCTGCCTTCGGCGGGATTCGAGATTTGAAAATTCACGGCCTGTTGCCCAAATCTCGCGAACCCTGTTGCTGACGGTTTTGGTCGTCTCGCAAGGCGCGCGAGGCGTTGCATACCCGGAGGATCTGTGACGCCTCGCGGAACGCTGCGAACGGCCAAAACCGGCGCAACCCAATGGGCGATAGGCTCTTCTGAGTGATTGCTATGTTG
>JAUXFM010000129.1 GCA_030622955.1 Lentisphaerales bacterium | reverse complement strand
CGCTCTGCCAGGTCTGGGCCGGATGGCGACTATGCCGAAAGCACAAGGCCAAGCTCCGCAAGTTCATACCGGCTAGCATCAACGGCATGACCGCAGCATGGAGCTTCTCCTGCGCTATCGACTCCAAGCCCAAGCCGCGCACGCTACTCGATGTGGGTGCCAATATCAGTCAGGTAGCCAAACTCCTCCTGCTCTCCTGTGAAAGGGACACAGACGTATATTCATTCGAACCGCTACCTCATCTGAAACAGATCGGGACAAGCTTTCAGATAGCACTATCCGACAAGGACGGAGAAGCCGAGTTCTTTATCCCTATCAGTGATGGCGAGCTCGGCAGCCTCCACAAGGAATATGCCGACGAACTTGATGCGAACAGCAAATCAATAAAGGTGAAGACTACTAGGTTCGACACACTCGTCAAGGAAGGCAATATCCCCTGGGATAAACTGGAGAAGCCGATCCTCCTGAAACTCGATGTCGAGGGCAGTGAACTGATGGCACTGCGTGGCTTTGGTGACCATCTAAAAGAAATAGATTATGCCATTCTCGAAATCGGCAATGGACCAGAACGCGGCAAGTTCTACGATCTGATCGATCTAACGAAACTAATGAATGAATACGGCTTCGACAAGTCATGCGTCCTTTACGCCTGTTACGACGGCCCGAACCCACCAGCGTACATGGACGTCCTCTTCTGGAAGGAAACACGCTGATCTTCGTCCTCGTCGTCCTCGTGCTTGAAGAATACATTCTGTTTCCGGACGGCACGGCGCGAGGTCGATGTGTGGTGGGTGTTGCTTTCTTGCGGACGGCTGGGCCAGCCGTCCCTACCCAACATGGATTCAATGGTGGTGGGTGACATATTGAAGAAACGCTCAACTTGCAACGTCAAACCCCCAGCCTGCAAATCCAGAATCTGAGAGTTGAGGGTTGCAAGTTCTGAGTTGTGAGTTTCCCAAGAAATGGGTGGTTCTTTTGCGGCTCACCCATGCCTGAGATTTGGCAAGCAGAATCTCTCCCTTCATGAGTGAAGGCAATGCTTGTGGGTAGTTCTCTTGCGGCGCTCTGGCCAGGACGCCCCACCCAACGCGAGGGCAATGCTGGTGGGTATTGATTTTGCAAGCGGCGAGTTCTTCCCTGAAACGCGGCACCGCTCATATACCTTTCAGGTTTCGAACTCATCCTTCAGCCCCTGCCTGGCCTCTGGCCAGGCTCAGTGACTCAAGTCTTTGTCCGGCAGGAAGAACTCTGCCCATTCCCCTATCCCATAGCTAAGATGCATGAATGGGACGATGAAGAACATGAGCAGATCACACGATCTCCTGGTCTGGGCAACTTTAAGAATCGTCACGACCAAATCGCACAAAAGATACAATCCCGCGTTGGCCAGCAGCAACCAGAGGAACAAATCATGCAGATAGAGACCCGCAGCACAGACCAGAAGTGACAGAACCCACAAAGCCGGCACTATGGTAGTTGGCTCAAATTCGAGTCTCGCTCTGAACAACCTGATCCTAGTCGCTCCGTAACCATACATCTGCTTCATGAAACCCCAGAAAGAGGTGCGGGGATAATGATACACGGATGCGCCAGGATGAAAGACAATGCCATGCCCCATCTCGGCGGCTCGATAAGCAGCAACCATTTCCTCGCCGGGCCAGAATTTCGGGTCAAACCCCACGAGTTTCTTGAGCAGATCTCTACGAAACGCCATGTTGCAGCCAATGATGCGCGACCACTTGATCCTTCTGATACCGGCGTCGCCCTTGATGTATCGCTCGGCAACATAACCAGACGCTTTTGACGCCAAGGCCACGCCTGCCAGCCTCCCCATCAGCGGCATATCAGCGGGAACGAGCCCAGGTCCACTCACGATGCCCACCTTGTCATCGGCAAAGGCCTCGATCATGCGCAGCGGCCAATCATGCGCAACGATCACATCGTCATCTATAAATGCAACAATCTCTCCGCTACTTTCGGAAATTCCAGCATTCTTCTTTCTACTTGAGTCACCCGATTGATATGAAACATCCAGCATCTTGAGTAGGGTTGAGCCGGTCTCAAGCTTCCGAATTTCGGACATGATCTTTTCGTCGGCGATCCTGCCAGCGACTATGATCTCAATGAGATCAGCGCCTTCAGCCGACACCAGTGACTTGAGGGTCTTGAGAAGAATGGGTCGACCCAACGTAGGAATAACGACTGTCAGCTTCGAATTCAACGTTTTGTTCTTTTCTTTCGCTTCTTCCGCTTCCGGTTACTCTGCTGCGGATCTTGTTCAGCCTGCTCTTCTTGCTCTGCAACATCGCCCTCTCGCGCAACATCAAGAGTCATATCGGCGGGAGAAGCGACAGGTTCCGGCGAGACCGATGCCACAGCCGGCAAAGTTTTCTTTGTCTTTCTGCTCAAGATGACGGCAGCCGCAACGCAGACTAACAGCCCGGACATCTGGATCCACAGCTCTACCTTACTCCCGACACATTCAAGGACCACGTCATGCTCGCCCTTCTCCAGGAATACTCCGTGACAAATGTAGTTGCATTTGAGCAACGCTGCGGGTTTTCCATTCACTGTCGCACGCCAACTCGGCTCATTCCTGTCGGTCGCCATTAGAATGCAGGAGCGCTCAGTCTTCACAGATAACTCAATCCTGTTCGCGCGATCTTTGCGCACCACCGATACAGAGCCTGCGGGCCCCATGCCCTGCGGCATCGGCAGGTCCACATCACCGCCCCCTGAAACGAGGACCTTTCGCAGGGGATCAAATGCCGGATTTGCCAGGCATCCTAACACCTTGTCATCCGGCACCATTTCCCAGTCAGCAAAAAGACCATAGCGAGGAACCGATCTCTTAAAGCGAAGGATCACATGCTGCGGTGTTTCTCCTGGCCTCACTGCGCTCACACCAATTCCTTCACCGGCCTGAAAAACATTGTAGCCAAATACAGGTTCGAACATACCTTTGAGGCTTGGCTCCTTTTCAACGGACGCATAGAACTGAACAGGAGCGAGCATGTAGCAAGCTGATCCCAACTCCCACAATCTGGTGGGCAGCGGCCGCTGTCCCTGAAGCGCGGCAAGAAGCATCTTGTAATCCTCAGGCATGCGCGGCATCTGGGACAGGGTGAATGTTGCGATGTTATGATAAGGGAACCCTACTGTGAGCCAATGGTTGTAGAAAGAGCCCTGCCCGCCAAACACCACTCGTTTATATCCCAGGTTCTTGTCGAGGAATTCGGTTACTGCGTTATCGCCAACAGCACTGTCCATTCTTGTCGATTTTATGTAATGCCGTGAAAGCAAGAATGCATCTGCGGCAATCAGCAGGATAAGAATACATCCAATAAGATTCCTGGTTTTCTGCTTGAGTCCCATGAGATGCAGGAACCACAATGCAGCCGCACAAAGACAGGCCATGAGTCCACCGTGCATCAGAGAACCAACGATGTTCTTCACAATCACTGGCGCAAGTTGACCCCACTCCTCGGCAAATTCTTTTATTAGCGATCCCCTCGAAGATCTCATCGAGGCTGCAGCGATGAGAACTATGGTCCCAAAGAGCATACAACCAACTACAAACTTCTTTTCGCGACCCGCAACATGTTTGGACTCGCCACTTCTCGAGCGAACAGCCATATCAAATCCAAAGCCGGCAAGAACTGCCAGGGACAATTGGAACACCTGCACGAACTTGTTGGGATTCCTTATCGAATGAATTACCGGCAGGTGCCAGAACAATCTGTAAAGAGGGAAGTAACGACCGTAGGAGAGCAATAGCGCTACCAGCGATGCTACAGCCCAGAACATGACAACCGCACGTCGCTTCTTCTGCTCCTCGCCGCCGGCCAAGATTATGAACAGAGCATAGAATGCCATAATGATCGGGATAGACCCGATATATATGCTTTCAAGCCGCAGGTTTCGCATCGGGCGTTGTTGCGGCGGCAGATCCTTGACCTTCTCCCAGTCCCACCTCGCGTCCTGGCCTGTCCGCCCCCAGTAGGGCCCGGACATCTCGCCACTGCGCCATCCGGTGTAGCCCGGCGCTATGAAGTCAATGGTCTCGTCAACGGGGACACTCCACTGTGTACAATAGTTCCAGACATCCTCCGGGTCCTCCTCCTCGCTCACAGCAGCTGCGCCAGCAATGTTCTGGGTGTATGCATTCATCATTGTCGGGCCCGCAATGACAATCCCCATGATCGCGATTATCAACAAACGCGTCACAAGGAATCGCGGCGACCACCCACTGCTCCTGCCGAGAGTAAAAATAGCATAGGCTCCAACGAAAAAACCGAAGAACAGAGCCACGTCCTGTTGTTCAAGAAACATCAAGCCAAGCGCGCCGCCGGCCAACACCGCCCATCCGGCCTTCCTGGTTACAGCAGCTTTCTCCAGAACCCAGAGCAGAAGCGACGCGAACATCACAACAGCAAACTTGGAGGTATGTCCCGCGTAGGTGAGCGTCAGGTTTGTGCCAATCCAATAGGCTACCAGCGCAGCGAAAAGACAACCTGTCCACCTCACTCCCCTGGCCCTGAGAAACATGACCATGAATATCGATCCGAGCACAAGATCGATCGCGTGGATCCAGTTCATGTACATTCTCAATGGCATGAGCCAGAGAAGAGTATTGGTCCAGTTTAATGCCAGCACGCCGCCCTGCCCCAGCAGTGGGGATTCACCCCAACCGGCAACAAAAGACGCGGGCGTTCCGCGTTTGACCATTGCCTCGTTGCCGATGTTGTTATCCGTCGTAAAGAGAACAGATTCAACGCCGAGAACGACACGAAACACGACAAGCGCGAGAAGCACTATCACCAGGCATGTAGAAATGAGTGAGCGCCTGTCGTGCGAAACATTGGCGATTGCGTCCTCTGTCATCGTCTGGATCTTCCAAAGCTATTCGATAAAACCCGGCACACCGGCCTCGCATTCCTCAAGGGAATCTCGCAGGCCTTTACACCTTAACATTAGGAAGAAGCTTTATCAACTCGAAAGGGGCCATGCTCGATGCGGTGCGTATGGGTATTGCACTTTTGCGGACGGCCTGGCACGAGGGCCAAGTGTGGCGGGTGTGTTTCTTCCGGACGGCTGAGCCAGCCGTCCCTACCTGGCACGAGATCAATCATGACGGATGGATTGGCGTGTAGGAGTAAAGCGCAAGAGTACGTGTGGTGCTTTCTTGCGGACGGCAAGGGCCTGCCGTCCCCACCTGCCCTAGCGGAAAACCCGAAACCTGCGCCTCTCCGGCACTTCTGTCTTTACTCTATGACGTGTAGAAAGTAGTATTATTCGAAAATCGGGCAGTGACCCATTTCCACCAGCGAGGTACCCAGATGAAATTAGACAAGTTCGTGTTCATTATACCGAACACTGCCTGGTTCAAGAAACGGTACTGGCACTACTTCCCCTATACCGAGGCCCTGCTTGCCTCCGTGCTGAAACAACATGGATACCAGGTCGATATCATCGATACCAATGGCGGGAACCTGAGCGAGGAGGAGCTGCGCAAGAAAGTGGCCGAGATCAAGCCCCGCATAGTTGGAGCTGGCGAAATGGCCCTTGAATACAGGGATTCGCTGCACAAATCTCTCGAAATAGTTAAGCAGGTCGATCCTTCCATAATCACCGTTGCCGGCGGAATCTACCCAACAATTTGTCCCGACATCGCCACGAAGGACAAGAACATCGACTACTTCGTCTTCGGCGAAGGCGAAAACAGGTTGCCCAAACTACTTGATGCGATTTCTTCCGGCGCTGGCTTTTCCGAGATAGACGGCATCGCCTACAGGAAAGACGGCAAACTTGTAGAAAACCCTCTTACCGAAAAGAATGCCGTGGATGTCGAGAAACTTCCACTCCCCGACTATTCGCATTTCGACATGACGCGTTACATGAACTACACACAGAAATACACGCAGAACTTCATGTTCAAGCAGCTACCGGTAGGCGTCACCATGACCTCAAGGGGCTGCCCCTTCAAGTGCGGGTTCTGCTGCAGCAAGGAACTCTATTGCCAGGTCATACGAACCATGTCCCCGGAACGCGTGCTGGCAGAGGTCGACATGCTGATCAATGATTATGGCGCAAAAGAAATCATCTTTGTCGACGACAACCTTCTCTATCCAAAGGAACGCGCTCTTACAATCATGAACGGACTCATTAAAAGAAGGAACAGCGGCAAAAATATCGTCTGGAAATCCAATAATCTGCCCATCCACAATATGGATGATGAGATTCTCGCCAAGATGGAGGAATCCGGATGTTACCAGGTCATCGTATCGATTGAGTCCGGAAGCCAGGAAACGCTGGCGAGAATGAAGAAACCCATCAATCTCAAGAAAGCCGAGGAATGCTTGCGCCGCATCAAGAAGAGAAGCTTTGACGATGTCTCGTCCAATTTCGTCATAGGCTACCCGGGCGACACCTGGGAAGATATCCGCGAAGGCTTCAGCTGGGTCGAGCGCATGATCGATGAGGGGCTCCTGCACTATGCCGTCTTCCATATTGCCACGCCCTTCCCCAAGACCGAGCTTTATGACATCTGCAATGAGAAGGGCTACCTGCCGGAAGGATTCAACTTCGAGAACTTCTAT
>JAUXFM010000029.1 GCA_030622955.1 Lentisphaerales bacterium | reverse complement strand
CTGTCATCTGTCTTCTGTCATCCGTCCTCTGTCCTCCGTCCTCCGTCCTCCGTCTTCTATCATCCGTCCTCTGTCATCTGTCATCTGTCCTCTGTCTTCTGTCATCTGTCCTCTGTCATCTGTCCTCTGTCCTCTGTCCTCTGATCACCGCCCAGCCGCCTTATCAGCCAGCAACTCACCAGCTTTCCTGCATTCTTCAAGTGTCTCCGCCGTTGGAACGAATTTGGCACAAAGCGGATCCCGTAGCATCTCGAACTTCATAGCCTGCAAATACGTATCCACTTCTTTGGGTCCGTTCTGACCCCAACCGTAAGAGCCGAATGCGAAGCCTGCCTTTCCAGCGGGCCGCAACCCTTTGAGATAAGCCAGTATCTCTACAACCTTGGGCATAATCGTCATGTTCAAGGTAGGTGAACCAACTGCAATGGCTGCCGCATCCAGGACTTCCGTGGCTATGACGGTGCTATTACTGGCCCGCACATTCAGCAGCTTCGTGTCAATGCCCGGTCTTGACGCACCTGCAAGGATCGCCTGCGCCATCTTCTCCGTGCTCTGCCACATGGTGTCGTAGATCACGAGCACCTTCGGCCGCACCTTGCACTGTGACCATTCTTTATAGGCAGCCAGGATTGTGCCAATCTGGCTGCGCCATATCACGCCATGGCTCGGCGCCACCATTTCAATCTCAATATCTGCGGCGCGTCCAAGCAGTTTGGCTATCTGCTTACCATAGAGCATGACGATGTTGGCATAGTAGGTCTTCGCCTCCTGCATGATTACTTCGATCGATTCCTGGTCATCAAAGCGATGCGCTGACGCGTAGTGCTGGCCAAAAGCATCCATGGAAAACAAGAGTTTCTCTTCAGGTATATAGGTGAACATCGATTCAGGCCAATGGACCATGGGCGTCTCCAGGAACGCCAGCGTCCTCTTGCCCAGTGAAATACTGTCGCCATCCTTGACGATACGCACTTTCCAGGCCGACGCATCATGGTAGCTGCTCAGCACCTTCAGGCATTTCTCGTCACAAACCAGCTCGGCATTACTGCAGGCAGCCATGACCCTGGCAAGCCCGCCGGAATGATCCGGCTCCGCATGGTTACAGACAACGTAACTAACGTCTTCAAGCTTCACCCTGGTGGATATGTTATCCAGCAATCTCTCAACGTAGGACGCTTTGACGGTGTCAATAAGCGCTATCTTCTCATCCTCTACAAGGTAAGAGTTGTAGGTTGAGCCACGCTCCGTTCTGTAGCCGTGAAAATCACGTACCGTCCAATCGACGTAACCCACCCAGTTGATCCCATCTCTCAATAAAGTATCCATCTTAATAACCTCTCAGCCTGCGCAGACACGTCCGCGAGGCCATTCTAGCAATGAACATCATCCGGTCCTTCTATCCGATCTCAAGCCAAGCACTTTAACAAGCTCATCTGGATCGGTCATCGGCTTTTTTGCACGCATAGTTCTCGCAGACATAAGCTACGGCAGCCCCGGATACAAGGGACATCCCTTCAAGCAAAGGTATTTTGGCGCTCAGCTTCCCGACATTCGCTGGTGAAACCATGACAATGACCCTGTGTGGCAGATATGCCCCATACAGAGCCGCCACCCGTCATGAGTTGCACCGCGCTCATATAGATCCGGTCACAATGTCAGGTCGCTCTTCCCTGTCCACCTTGATGCTCACTAAGCGCTTGTTCAATCAAAAGCACGGTCACGGCCAGAAGTTTCAGAATGCGATCCTTCATGCTCCGACCTTCCCGGCTCCGCCGACTGAACTCCTTTCATTGGTCGATTCCAGTCGGCCACGCAATGAATCAATTCACTTCTGCTTTCCAACCAGCTTCTTAACATGTTTGACATAGGCACCTGCTCCGCCCTTCTGGTAGCCCGTCCTTGCGAGCACCTTGCCCTCAGAATCCAGGAGCAGCACCGTCGGGAAACCCCGTACATTGTATTTTTCCGCCAGTTCCTGGTTCCGCTTCTTCACCGCTCCTGCCTGCGCCTTCTTCCGCGGAAAATCTACAAGGAGAAGGACCAGATTCTTCTCGGCATATTTAAGAAATTCCTTCTTGGCAAAGACCTCTTTGTCCAGCTTGATGCACCAGCCACACCAGTCGGAACCGGTGAAATCTGCCAGGATCGGCAGGTTCTTCTTCTTGGCAACCTCCTTTGCCTTGTCGAAATCTGTCAACCACTTGTCGCCGGCCATAGCTGTTGAGCTTGCCAATCCCAACAACATCACTGTCAATATTAATACTCTCTTCATCATACGCCCTCCTAAATGTTAAACTCCATGAGCCTTTTGGCTCCCTCTTTCCCTTGCCAAATTGACCGATTTATGCGATTCCAGCTCCTTTCGTGCTCGGCCACGAATCTTGTAGGCAGAATCCCTCATTACGCCGTACAATACCGCGCAGCCATTGTCCGAACTATCGGCTTCCCCCTCCCTCGCCAGTTGTATGAACTCTTCACACAACTCCAAGGCCCGCTCTATATGCCTATTACTCAAACTCATCTGGCGCCCCCTTTGAGACCCGGCAGTCATTTCGCATCTCTCAATGCTAGAACCGTGCCAGCCGACGGGCACAATCGGCTATTGCTGCATATCCATTTGGAAACAAGGGTGATACAAAAGCCTCGGAATCCGAGGTGCATCAATCCTGTCTCAGCTAGATCTATCAAATAAGAATGATGAGACACAAGGTGAAACAATCAAGACATCCGCAATCTGAGACGTCATTATTCAGGAAGCGGATGTTCATCGAGAAACCGATACAGCGTGGCACGCGACACACCCAGCTCACGCGCGGCATTCACCTTGTTCCCATTTGCCGCTTTAAGCGCGCCACGCACCAGGCTAACGCTCAACTTGCGTTGACGCCTGCGCCTGGGTGGAGCCGCAATTCCCACATGATCAGGGGGGAGATGCTCAAGCCCGATCTCACCCGACCTGCATTTAACCAGGGCGAACTGGATCCAGTTTTGCAATTCCCGAATGTTGCCGGGCCAATCATAAGACATCATGAAATCGAGGGCGGCATCCGACATCGTCACGCCTTTCCTGCCCATTTCTTCAACAAACCTACCCAGCACATGATCGACAAGCAGCGGAATATCATTCCGCCGTTCGCGCAGTGGCGGAATCCTGATCGGCACAACACTCAACCTGTAATAGAGGTCCTCACGAAACTTGCCTTCAAGACTCTCCTTGGCCAGATCCCTGTTAGTTGCGCTGATCACCCGCACGTCGACCCTTGTCGTCTTCTCGCTGCCGACCCGTTCAAAAGTGCCATCCTGGAGAACGCGCAACAGCTTGACCTGCATTGAGGGTGGCAGATCCCCGATCTCATCCAGAAAGATGGTACCGCCATCAGCTAGCTCAAAGCGCCCCTTCTTGTCGCGGATTGCACCGGTAAAAGCTCCCCTGACATGACCGAACAACTCGCTTTCCAACAGCCCTTCAGGCAATGCGCCACAGTTCACCGGAACAAATAGGCGGTTCCCGCGCGGCCCCTCGTTATGTACGGCAGCCGCGATCAGCTCTTTACCTGTCCCGCTCTCGCCCTGTATGAGCACCGGTGGTGAACTATCCGAAAGGTCACGGATCAGGTCATATATCTCGAGCATCTTCTTGTCGCACCCGATGATCCCGGAAAACTGCTGCATCTTCTCGACACTGCGGGCCAATTCATATTCACGAGTCGTATCCCGAAACGACGCCAACACGCCCGTCATGTCGCCTGAATCATTCTTCATGGTGCGGATCATCATCTCGACCCGTCGTTTCTCACCATTCCTGGTAGCCACATCAAGACTGCGCGTCGTACTCTCAAAACAGGGAATTCCCTCCCCCGAAAAGTCGCACTTCCCGCTGCAGAGTCCGCCCGGGAAAACATCATGACAGTCACGATTAATCACCGCTTCGCGTTTGTACCCGGTAATCTCTTCAGCAGCTTTGTTGAAATAGAAGACGCGTCGCTTCAGGTCGTGCGCAATAATCCCTTCAGCAATGTTGTCGAGGATCAGCTGCGCATCACGCTTCGCGTGGACCAGCGCCTTTAAGTAACCTCGCTCGAACAGATCATCCAACAGTCTGCGGATGTTGTCCCTGCTCTCCCTGAAAACGGCATGGACCGACTCCTTATCGCCCTTTTTCCTGTCAGGATCCGGAAGGTTCCAATGAACAAGTTCCGGGTTCCCCGGCAATATGGGACAGGATTCTGCAGCTTGATCACAAAGAGTTATGACAAGATCAAAATCGAGAACCGGCAAACTGTCGAGCGTCTTGGACTTGTACTGCGAAATGTCAATGCCTGCCTCGCGCATGACCTCGATGGCCGTCGGATGGACGCGTTTCATTTTCGTCCCGGCACTGTAAATCTCAACGCCCTTATCCATCCTGGCTTTCGCCAGACCCTCAGCCATCTGGCTTCGACAGGAATTGGCCGCACAGAGAAACAGCAGTTTTATCCTGTCTTTGCTGGCATTCATAATGTGGCGTCAAAGTTACCGCAGGACACACCTTGTGTCTAGTATTCAGTAAGCAGTCATCAGTTATCAGCGCGAAGAAGACAGGGCCAATAGTCCATCGGATGCCATATAGCAAGAAGTGGAAGCTCCTTTTCCCGACAACTTAACAACAAACGGCCTAACAACTACTTTCCCGGGAGGCGCTACGACTCAGGAAAGATCATGGCCTCACCAAATTCCTGCTGAAACGCCGGATCGAGAGAGAGGTCAACATGCTCAGTCAGCTCCGCCAATCGCCCTGCAATCTCACGGGCTGCATCGGAAAGCAGGACACACTTCGCGCCAAATGACGCCGTGTTCCCCACAAAGCGTATCCTTTCGGCCGGGACAGGAGGCAGCATGCCAATACGCAATGCATTATCACGCCGCACGAAATTGCCAAATCCACCTGCGAGCAATACAGATCCGAGATCTGACGCTTCGATTCCCGCCGTCTTCATCAGAATGTTTGTGCCCGCACGGATGGCGCCGTTCGCAAGCTGTAGCTCCCTGATATCCTTCTGATACAAATACAATGGTTCGCCCGATGCCGTACCCTCTGCGTCAACGAGTATGAAGTCGCATCGGCCGTCCTGCTCTACTACTCGCTGCCGCAATGCATCAGATAGATCGGCCGGTAACTCATCAGGCAATTGCACACGCCCCATGGAATCCACAATACCAGCCCTCAACAGACCCGCAACAGCGTCCAGCAAGCCGGTCCCACAAAGGCCCACGGCCTTTACATTGCCAATGACATTGCAATGTACGTCATCAGACAGCACAACCTTCTCAATTGCGCCATTCACGGCACGCATGCCATTGATGATCCTCGCTCCCTCAAATGCAGGACCCGCAGCAACAGATGTCGAGATCAATTTACCGTTATGTGCCAGGACCATCTCGCCATTCGTGCCCACATCGACAAAAAGGGCAGAGCTTTCACTGGCCTGCAAGTCCGTGGCCAGTACCCCGGCAACGGTATCGCCACCAACAAAGCCGCCAATTGCGGGAAAAAGATACACTGTTGCCTCGGGGTTAACGGCCAGGCCGAACTCACGCGCCGTTTTCGTGACCGATCCCTTTATGGGCGGGATGAAGGGCAGCTCTCCGAGCGGCGATGGATCAACCCCGCAAATAATGTGCTGCATAGTTGTGTTGCCCGCAAAGGCTGCCTTCTCAACGGCGTTGATCTCTAGATCGGCATCCGCAAGACATCGCGCCGCCAGATCATTCACAGCACCCAGCACGGCCTCGTGCAATTCGTGAAGTCCGTTAGGTTCATCGCGGCATTTCTTGATGCGTGACACAACATCATCACCTGCAGATACCTGGGGGTTTACCGCACTGGCCACGGCCAGATCCCTGCCGTCACCGAGATCCACAAGGGTAGCAACAAGCGTGGTCGTCCCTATATCATAGGCCAGCCCGAACCGGACACCAGCAGGGCCGCGCGTAACCGTGGGGGCATCACTGCCGAGATGATCCGTCAGGATCTTCTGGCCTGCCTGGAGAAGCGAGGTTTCCGGGATCTCGACAACCATCTCGCCTTCTACCCCTGCCCTGCAGGCCAGCTTATAGCCTTCACCGATCTGAGCAGCATCCAGTTGAACAATATCGGTATCGCCTGACGAGCATTCGCCCGCCACAACCCGAACAACGCATTTACCACAGTTGCCCTGCCCACCGCATGGGGTCTCTATGATAAGTCCCGCGCGTGCCGCGGCTTCCAGCAAAATGGTCCCCGGCAACACATGTACCGTACGACCCGATGGTTGAAAAACTACTCGCACTTCTTTACTCACAATGGCTCTCCCTCAAAACACATCATTAACGTACAACGCCGAACATCCAATGAAAATGCCTTCCACTTCGGTATTCGATCCTTCCTTCGTGCAAGACTTCGGAGGACAAGTTGTTGAGCGGCCAATGTTCATCTGGCACTCACCCCTGTCCCTGATCAAAACGCTCACACAGTGCCAACACGACCTCCTGCATGTCATCAACCACGGCACAACCACAAGTCGCCAGCCGCGTCTTTGACTGGTGCCCGCCCGTCATGAGGACGCAATCGCAATTCATCTCGCAGGCCACTTCATAATCATGAATCGTATCGCCTACAAACATATTCCTGCCATCTGTCGGGCGAAGTGTCGCCATCAACTCGCGGCCCACCTCCGATTTCGACTCTGCATAAAGATCCGAAAGACCCCTCACATGTTCAAAATACGGATCGATCTTCCGCTCCACCAGCATACGCTCCAGCAACAACTGGTTCGATGCCGACACAATTGACATCACTATCCCGCGTCCTGTCAACTCCTTCAGGACATCCACAGCGCCCTCACGAAGCTTTGCCTGGCGCGACAACTCTCTGTAGCATTCATGAAACTCGATCGAAATCCGCTCCCATTCGTCATCAGATACGTCCAATCCGATCTTCCTGTAATAATCCCGCACCGGGAAACAGAAAATATCGCGATATTGTTCACAGGAAACGGGCAGCACATTCCTGGCGGTGAGCACGGTGTTCAGCGTCTCCACGCATATCTCCGTGTCATCCAGCAGCGTCCCATTCCAGTCCCATATTACATTTGCCGTCATCACAATAAGCAATACCCATATCCAACGAATCCAACTGCTACCAGGGAAACCCGGCAGCAGTCCGCAATATAGCATTTAATTATTCGCAGGAAAATGCTATCTGTTCACAAAGAATAAACGCTTCCTGACGTTTATACTTGTGGAAGGGACGCGTGGCCCGGAGAACCGTATGACAGGGATCGAAGATTCAGCCCAAAACAGCAAAACAGAAGCGCTTGCAGCCTTCGAGAAGGTTGTGAAGAAGTATGAGGGCGCCCTACTGCGTTATGCAGGCCGAATTCTCAGTCGTTCGGATGCCGTACAGGACGTGGCACAGAACACCTTCATCAAGCTGTTCAAAAACTGGAAAGATGAAATGATCCCGTCGCCCCAGCTTTCGAGCTGGCTTTACCGGGTAGTCCACAACGAGGCAGTCGACTATCTGCGCAAAGAATCCAGGCGGCAACTCCTGCACAGGAAGCAGGCTGCCGAGAAGATTCCTTACTCCCCACCCAAGCGAGGAAGCAAGCCCGAGATAAGCGAGGCTGCAGAGCGGGCGGCAATGGTGCTTAAGAAGTTAAGCATGAGAGAACAGCAGGTTGTGGTCTTGAAAGTTTATGAAGAACAATCGTACAAGGAAATCAGCATCATCATGGAACTGAGCATCGGCAACGTAGGTTACATCCTTCACCATGCAATGAAGAAGATGGCTGCATTGCTCAAGAATGCCAGTGTGATATGATTACAGGTGCATAAATGACAACAATGAAATGTGAAGATATCCAGGAACTCCTGACCGACTACATGGGGCGGGAACTCGGCTCCAGCAAGGCTGCGCTTGTTCGAGAGCATTTGCGCAAGTGCGAGAATTGTCAGGCTGCCGCCAGGGACATTATGGCGACCGTTGATCTGTTGCGTACGGCCAGACTCGACCTGAGCAGCATACCCGACCAACTTTCCAGGAAGAGCAAAGACAGGATCAAGCGAGCCTTTACCCACCCTGTAATCGACTGGATGGATACGCATCACGCAGCCATATCGATCGCAGTGGCCATCATATTGATCGCTATCACCACTGCTTTTCTGTTGACAGTGAAAGTCCTGCAACAAGACGATCCGGTCGATCCAGGAGAAGGCGTCGAGATCCATATCATGCAGGAATTCCCCGGCACCAATGGCCCCGTCATTCCCGTTCTGCCGGATTGAGAAGCCTGCGGATGGCTGATATTTTATGGGATCAATGAGTCACGTGGGGCGTATGACCAGTTGCCCCCTCGGACCAAACAACAAATCAGCCAATAACGAATAACCAATAACCGCGGCGCAAGCCGCTTACCCCTTGACCCATCCCCCCGCACGGGGATACTGTATCCCACCATGCACAACCTGCGGAAAACCGGCCTTGTCTTGATCATGATGCTTCTCTGTCATTCTGCTGTTGCCCAGCAACAGCAGAACATCGATTGGGAGCGCGAATCCGACACCGGCAAACTCGAGATCAAAACCACCACCCTCTTCAAGAAACCCGCAAAGAAGACGGCGAAGGAACAGCTCGAATACGCCAACTCACTGAAGGACAAGGAATCCTATCGCAATGCAATGAAACAATACGATGCCTTGGTCCGTAAATGGCCCAACGAGCCGGAAGCAGCTATTGCACAGCAGGCATATGCCGAACTGCTCGATGATGCCGGTAAGTACGAGAAAGCGTTCGATGCCTACCAGTACCTGATCGAACGTTATGCCAACCATTTCCCCTACGAGGACGCACTTGAACACCAGTTCAAGATAGCGAACCATTTCCTGAGAAAAGAACCAAAGGTCATGAAGACATTTGCCGCACCGGAACGTGCACTGCCATTGTTCGAAAAGATCGTGGCCAATGCGCCAAATTGGGAGAGAAGCGCCGAGGCTCAGTTCAATATCGGCCAAATACACGAATACCTGTCAAATTTCTCGGATGCGATCGAAGCATACCGCGTCATGCAGGTCAGATACGCAAAAAGTGAGTTTGCCGCAGCTGCTTATTTCGCGCTGGCACAAAGCCTCTGCACAGTCGCTTCAAAACGCCCGCGCGACAGGCAGCAGACCGCCACGGCCGTCGCGGCCCTGACCCAATTCATCAACCGCTATCACAACCATGAATACGTACCCCAGGCGCAGGAATGTCTTGTGACTTTTCGCGAGAAACTGGGCGACATGTATTATGATCCTGCTGTATACTACGATGAGATCGCGAAACGTCCGAAATCCGCCGTCATCGCTTACCGGGATTTCCTGAAACGTTTTCCCGATTCCAACAGGGCAGAGGCCGTAAGGGCCAGAATTGAAGAACTTGAGAAGGAAGTGGTAGAACAGAATGAAGACTGAGGTTTCAGGTTTCAGGTTTCAGGTTTCGGGGAGTCCTGTAGTCCGGTTGTCCCGTGGTCCTGCAGTCCCTTCCACACTTGGATGTTCGATGTTGGGCGCTCGATGTTGGATGTTCAATCTTGTCCGTTCTCTTGCCGTCTTCTGCCTACTGCCCGCTGTTCTCTGCCTCCTCGCCGGCTGTGCCGGATACCGGCTTGGCAGCACCTTGCCGCCCGATATCCGGTCTGTACATATCCCCACTTTTATCAATGAAACCGATGAGCCACAGCTTGAGATGGAGACAACAGGAGCTGTGATTACCGAATTCCAGAGGAATGGTACTCTCCGCATCACGGATCGCGACCAGGCAGACTCCATCCTGGAGGTGGTGATCAAGAAATATGAGCTCGTGCCGATCCGCTACGATCGAGATGAAGCAACTACCGCAAAGGAATACAGGCTTGTCATAACAGCATCCATCAACTTCTCACGCGTAAATGCAGATATGCCCATCATCAAGAATAAGCAGGTGATTGGCGAATCAGATTTTGATGTGGTGGGTGACCGCACGACCCTGAAACGACAGGCACTGCCAAAGGTCGCCAAAGACCTCGGCCACAACATTATTGAAGCTGTTGTGGAATACTGGTAGGAAGAGAAGGCGGAAACCTGATTTCAGGGAGCCAAGAACTGAGACCTGAAGGCAGAAACGCTCAGGTGGCGAGACAGCACTCACACGCATTGACCTCGATCATTAGCCTCAGCCCGTGCCTGGCGCCGTTGCATTCACGCTGGGTAGGGACGGCTGGCCCAGCCGTCCGCATAATTGATTGCCGCCAAGTATAAGCCAAGGGCGACAACGCAATGGACAAGGCAAGATGGTGCGTTGGTTCTTCCGCCCAATTCGCCATGCTTCGGCAGAAGACTCAAACCATTCGCAGTGACAATGTCCCAATACGGGACCTAAACAGTGGCAAGCTTCTTGCAGACACGCGACTTACGTCGATTCGACGCATTCTTCTTGATAACGCCCTTCTTCACAGCCTTGTCCAGCAATGAACAGTACTCACTAAATGCCTTCTGGCCGGTGGACTTGTCGCCCGCCGTGATGGCCTCAGCAAGCTTCCTGCGCGTGCTTGTCAATCGGCTCTTGGCCGATTTGTTGGACTGACGCTGCTTCTCAGAAGTGCGCATACGCTTCTTTGCGCTCTTGATATTCGGCATATCCGATTTTCTCCCGGAATTTACGTTTCCAAAGTCCCGACATCATACCGACCGGTGTGCCAAGGTCAACAGGAAAGTCTGAATTTTCGGGGCTTTTTCTCGAATGCGCGAATAACCGGTCTGCGAGCTACACCAGTATCACGAGCATACCGATAAACCCCTCATGAATGGCAAGCTTCCGGAAAGGGGTTCTTTTTCGAAGAATCCTTCCTACTCCATGCTCAGATGCTAACATATCCAATGGCCCGGGCATTATTCCGGTATTCCGCTGAATAAACTACCGGGCACAAGCGTCTCTAACTATGGATGATGCGAATGGGAGTGCTGATGGGCGTTCTAAAGAAGGATGCCGGGGGGGCCACAAGGACCGCCTGGAACATAGAATTGGAGGAGCTTGTGCTTCAGTACGAAACCCCTCTTTTGCGATATGCTACCGGCATTCTGCATAACGGCCACACCGCGCAGGATGTCGTGCAGAACGCCTTTATCAAGCTTTGCAGACAATGGCGCCAAGGAGCCCACCCCACCAAAGCACTCAAGAGCTGGCTTTACAAGGTAACCCATAACGAAGCCATCGACTACATGCGCCGCGAGACCAGACTCAAGGTCCTCCACGAGAAACACGCCGAGACGAAGACGGACGCTGACTGTCCCGACGGCCTGCATTGTCCCGCAGAGGCAAAAGATACTTATGCGAACGTTATCAGGCATGTGCGAACGTTAAGCGACAGTGAACAACAAGTTATCCTGCTCCGACTCCAGGAAGGACTGACCTACGATGAGATCGCCAATGTGATCGGCAGATCCCGCGGCAATGTCGGCTGTATCCTACATCATGCCGTAAAGAAACTTGCGAAACGGATCCAGAAGGAACGGGAGAGTGAGAACCAATGAACTGCAACCAAATACGCGATCTGCTCACGAGTTACTTACTGAACGATCTTGATGTCGAGACGAAATCGCTGGTCGACAAGCACTTTGCAACCTGCGAGAAATGCCGGGCTGAGCTGATAGCCGTCACACCTACAGTTAGCATGCTTAGCGACGTCCTGCGCGACAATCCCAATGCGCCACGGAAACTACGCCCAGAACAACACGCGCGGATTCAGAATGCCATGAAGCCCAGGCTGCAACGCTTCGCCGAGCAGTCACGTAAACCACAGTTCAGCATCCTATGGCTTGCGGCAACGGTACTGATTGGATTCATGCTGGTCGGCACGCTTCTGCCAGCACTCTCACGCTCTCGCGGCCTGGCACGCTGTGTTTCTGATCATGCCGACAAATGAATGGCCGAGATCGGTATCTATGAGCCCAAACCTGTCGATGTGCTGGAAGAATCCATTGGTTCCGATCACTCCTACTACGGCGGCTATCCGGCCAAACCCGACCCGGAAGAGCACGAAACGCGGACAGGCTCATTTCACCTACAGAAAGACGATATTCCCGAAGCAATTGTTACAGAAGGCGAGATCGCCCAGCGCTCCGGACAACTCCGAAAGCAACTTGCAGCACGCAACAATGAGAACGGGCACAGGGTAGACGTAGTGGCTGTCCCCAAAAACCGCATTGCTGCATTGCAGCAACAAAACATAAGGGAATACATTCGCCGCTCGCCAGACAAAAAAGAAAACAAGGAAATCGCACCTGTTGCGCCAACCGATCCCTGGGGGAACAACTTCGAATACAAGTTCGCAAGGAGAGACAGGCGCGAGAGTCGCGAAGAGGAGGATGAATCAGCATCACTTGGCATAGACAAACACTCCACGCATGAATCATTTGGCAGCGGCCTCTTCGATACAGTGGATGAAAGCACTGACAATTCGCCCGGCAGTGGAGTCGGAGCTTGGCTTAATGGTAGCACGATCATCTCTGAGCGGGTGGCAGACAAAGAAGCAAGTGGCGGGTTCACATATCGACTCGCTCAGAACAAACCAATAGTTGTTCCTCCTCCATCTGGGGGCGCGCAACCATACGAGGAAATATCCAAAAGCATATCGGACAATGACTTCAACTGGGGCCTGGCCGATGCCGACACGAGTAAAAGCGAGGACAAAGGCAGGCCCCGCGAATCCGGCCGGGACCAAGACAAGAAGCTTACGAGTCTCAGCGATATCCCTCTCCTTGGAACCTTCTTCCTTTCCAAAGCTAGTCAAAGCGCACCCGCCCCACCCCCACAATGGCAGGATATGGGAACTGTTGTCAGCACACCCTCGGTTCCTGTTAGCGGCATTGGCGGTGACGTCATCACAGGCAAGAAGAAGGACTCTACCAGCTTTTCAGGCGACCTGGGCGACGAGTGGGAGATCATCAACGGCGAATCCAGCAAGAGCATGGAGCAGCCTGCGCTGGCCCATGATGAACCCCTAGTCTCTCATTCTCAAAAACCAACGCATCCCCAGAACGCCAACAAAATCAGCGGTGCCAGCAAACTGTATATCCCAGATCTGATGGCCATCGATAGAACGATTGATCCTGATGACATTGAGGAGCTGGCTCCCCCAACGGATTTCTCGCCTGCTCCCGGCGCATTTGATGCCGTGGCGCTTGTCAAGAGCCCGGTGATAATGAAAGGGATCTTTGCCAGCCGGGATCCGGGAGCCCGCAGCAATGCTCTGAAAGCCGGGGGGGGTGGCGGCTCCACCGAAGGCCCAGTGATCAGATCGCTTCGCTGGATGAAGGAAAAGCAGTCAGAAAATGGATCGTGGGGCAATGACGTCGGCGATACCAGCCTCGCACTCCTCAGTTACCTCTCGCATGGTGAAACCCCTGCATCAAAAGAATTCGGAAAGACAACGGAAAAAGCTCTTAAGAGTCTCATCGACAAGCAGGATGCGAACGGCAAATTCTCTGATGACCCTGTAGAACATGCAAAAGCTACCCATGCCCTCAACGAAGCATATGGCATGACCAAGATCCCCGTCATAGCAGAAGCGGCGGAAAGGGCCACTGCAGCACTGCTCAGCGACCAGTCGAAGACACGAGAACCATCACTTTGGGAAGCACAAGCCCTGAAATCTGCGAAACTCTCAGGCATGAAAGTGGACAAACTTGACGAGGCAATGAAGGTCGCCGCGGCCAAGCTGGCACTGTCCGACAAGCCCACCAGTGCTTATGGCATGCAACTGCTCGGGTACTACGATCATCCCGAAACAAAAAGAAAACTGACAGTGCTGAAAGATGTCAAGTTCGATTCATCCAACAAGGACACAATCGAAGATATGTACTTCATTACCCAAGCCAAATTCAACGAGGGCGGCCAGGCATGGAACAAATGGAATAGAGATTTCGCGCCGAAGCTCGTAAAGAATCAACGTGTTGTCAAAGGTGGCGCATCTGACGGGAAAGACATCGGGTCCTGGTCATCAGATACAGATGGCAATGGCGCAGACGATGTGAATACGACCGCGCTCGCAGCATTAATGAGCTCTGTCTACTACCGCTACCTTCCCACATTTCGGAAAACCGAAAAAACCGGCAAAGAAGCGAATGAGGAATTGGATGATATTGTCATCGAAATAGCATCCGCCAGGAGAATAGAAGAAGAAGAACCACAGCAGAACGTATTCAAGGCTTACGGGGTTAACCCGTTCCATTCCGCAAAGAAGACACCATTCTCTACCTTCGCGATCGATGTTGATACGGCATCATACACACTTGCACGTAACTACATGATGCGTGGCCTGCTGCCACCCGCGGAATCGGTACGTACAGAGGAATTTGTGAACTTCTTCGATTATGACTATGCCGCACCTACAAGGAAAACCTTTGAGATTCATTCGGAATGTGCCCCTACCCCATTCGGCAGAGGCCTGCACCTGCTGAAAATCGGCGTCAAAGGCAAGGTCATCGGACGCGATGAACAGAAACAGGCGATCCTCACATTCGTCATCGATACATCGGGCTCGATGAACACGCCCGACAGGATGGAGCTGGTCAAGAAATCACTCACAATGCTTGTAGACAAGTTAAGCCCTGAGGATCGGGTGGCAATAGTAACGTTCGGCTCGAATGCAAGACTGATCCTCGAACATACGCCCGCCGCACAGAAAACAAGGATACTGCAGGCCATCAACAACCTGCAGACTACCGGCTCAACGAACCTTGAAGAAGGCATGAAAGTCGCATACCAGGTAGCCGTAAGAGCATTCAAAGGCGGCGCATCAAATAGAGTCCTCATTCTCTCAGATGGCGCAGCCAACCTGGGCACCGCTGCTGCTGCCGATATCCTCAAAGAAGTCGAAACCCAACGCAAGCAAGGCATCTACTGCTCAGTCTTTGGATTCGGCATGGGCACATACAACGACGAGATGCTCGAGACGCTGGCCAATAAGGGCGACGGCACATACCTCTTCATCGATTCGGCAGACGAAGCGAAGCGGGTATTCGTTAATGACCTCTCCGCTACACTCAATACTATTGCGACCGACGTGAAGATACAGGTGGAGTTCGATCCAAACCGAGTGAAGCGATACCGCCAGATCGGCTACGAAAACCGGCAGCTCAAGAAGGAACAGTTCCGGGATGATACAGTCGATGCCGGCGAGGTCGGATCCGGCCAGTCTGTCACAGCACTCTACGAGGTCGAGCTGAACGAAAAGAGCCGCGCACCCATTGGCATGATCCGTGTCCGCTACCGCCGCACGGATAACAGCAAGGTTGAGGAAATTGAACGTGCAGTGCCATCCGATACAATCTACCGCAGCTTCGAGAAGGCAACGGGCCGCTTCCAACTTGCAGCGGCTATTGCAGAATTCGCAGAGATACTGCGCGGCAGCCCGCATGCCCCCGAAAAGAATTATGCAAAAACATCCAGCATCCTCAGTGCTGTCGGACTGGATCTCGATGACCGCGTAAAGGAAGCCGCCCGTATGGCGGCAAAAGCCCAGAGCATGCCGAGGGGGGCAAGGGAGTAGGCCGCTTCGCGGCGGTTATTTATTATTGGTTAATTGGTTCATGAAAGGAATCCGAATGAAAAGAACGTTAGCTCTATTGACAGCACTCGTATGTATCGCCACTACAACCGCTCTCGCAGAACCTGAGTTCGTCGTATCGGATCTGTTGGTCAAAGGCAATATCGAAGGCGAGAACATCGTATTCGATCTCTCATTCTCTGTTGAAACATCTAAACGTAACGTAACCGTCCCACTGGTGGCAGGGGATGTGGCACACCTGGAATCGGAATTCCCGCGGAAAAGCGTGCTTTCAAGAAGAGGAAACACGTTCTTCGTCAAGATACCATCGCGCGGAAAGAAGACAGTTTCGTTCCGGTTCGCAAGTAATGCCGTGAAGGACGGCGCATGGCGCAATACGTCCTTCGCCATCCCCGCTTCCAGCATTCGTAAGCTGGCAGTTTCGTGCGATCGCGAAGACCTGGAAATAGTCTTTCCCGGCGCACTCAGCGTTGAAAAAGGAAAGACCAAGGCAGGACTCAAGGAAGTAACTGCCTACCTGGGCCTCTCCCAGTCATTCGCCGTGAGATGGAAACCAACGGTCAAGAAGCTTACAGGTGAGCTGGTGGTCGCATGCGATGCCAATACTATTGCTTCAGCAAGCGTTGGCGTGCTCAAAATGGACAACCTGTTCACATATCGCGTGGTCCAAGGCACGCTGAAGGAACTCACACTGGACCTGCCTGAAGGCGTGAACATCACACAGGTACGCGGCACAGATATCCAGGATTGGACCATCGAGAAGAAGGGCAATAAACGCCTCCTAGCCGTTACCCTCGGCAGACCCAAGGAATCGATCTACAAATTACAGGTAGAAAGTGAAGTTGTTCTTCCGAAACTCCCATGTGAACTCGGCCTGCCCGTCGTAACACCGCAAGATGTCATAAGAAGCAGCGGCTTCCTCGTGCTAGGCACCGATAGCGCGATCAAGCTACTGGTAAACAAAGCACTCGGTCTGACACAGGTCGACCAGTCCGCATTTCCGGTCATGAAACTCGATGACGGCCCCACATCACTGCGCCGGCTCCCCTCCCGTAGCAGGTTCGCATACCAGTATGCAAACATGCCATACCTGGTCGCCCTCTCCGCTGACGACATAGTGCCCGAATACAGCGCTGACGATCGGCTGGTCCTTTCCGTAGAGGACACAGATCTCGTTCTCGCCGGCTCCATCGAACTCGACATACGTGATGCGCCTGCACGCGAGATTACAATTGAAACGGAACCCGGCTGGGTCGTCGCCAATGTCTCAGGCGCATCCCTCTCAGATTATGATGTGCGCGATGAAAAAGACAAACGGCTCATCACCGTCTATTTCCGAGATGCCATAATGGGTCGTACAGTGATCAATGTTCGCCTCGAGAATTCGATTTCTGCAGATAAGAACACCTTCAAAGCGCCCCACCTCACAGTTAGCGGCGCGAAATCGGAGCGTGGCTACATCATGCTCGCAGCCGAAAAGGGCATGCGGCTCAAAGAGGACAAGATCAAAGGACTGCGCGAAGTCCAGACCGGTACCGTTGAAACGAGGATCGAAGGAGCGCAGCTGGCATATCGGTTCAAGGAAACCGGCTGGGATCTGTCAGTCCAGCTTGAAAGAACGAAGCCTACGATCCATTCAGAAGTTTTTCACATCGTATCTATTGGCGAAGGAGCACTCTACTGCAGCGCTGCCATCAGCTACCTTGTCGAAGGCGCCCCCGTTCGCACCTTCAAGGTTGTCATCCCCGAAGAATTTCAGAACGTTGAATTCGTCGGTCGCGATATTCGGGGTTGGGCCCACGATGGCGAGATATGGACCGTTTCCCTGCAAGAGAAGGTCATCGGTGACTATGTGCTCGGGTTCACATATGACAAGCAGTTCAGTTACAAGGACAAGAGCATGACCGCTGGTGGTGTTAGAACAGTCAACACCAGCACTGAAGCTGGCTACGTGGTACTCGCCAGCTCTGCCAACCTCAAGCTGAATCTCGAAGAAATCAAAGGTAACCCTATCATTCCCATCAAACCACAGGAAGTGCCCAGGGCATATGCCCTGCTGGTGAACGACCCGATCCTAGCTGCCTACAAGTACACGAAGCAGCCGCATACTGCGCTGGCAACGGTCAAGAGATTCGACATGGAACAGCTCCTCAACCAGGTAGCAGAATACACCAAGCTCACCACCACGATCAGCAAAGACGGCGAAGCTGTGACATTGATGAAAAGCTCCATCAAGAACCTGTCCGAACAATACCTCGAACTCACGCTGCCGGAAGGTGCAGCTTTGTGGTCGGCAAAATACATCGATCACCAGGGCCGCAAACATGACCTGCCGCCAGTGAAGAAAGACGGGAAGAGGCTGATCCCGCTACGCAGGCTGACCGACCCCAACATCCCCGTTGAAATTGAACTTGAATATGCCCAGTCGATGAAAGAGCTTGGGATCCTCTCCAGGAAGCTGACATTCATTGCACCAATGTCCACAAGAACACATATGACATTCGCCGAATGGGACTTCATTATGCCCACCGACTATACTGTTGCGGAACTCGATGGCAATATGACGGCAGAATCGATGCCATGGAGCCGTGGCATTGTCACGGTGCTCACCAATATATTGAGCATCTACAGGGTCTCACTCACAGGACTGACCGGATGGGTCTTCCTGGATTTTGCGATCCTTGTTACCGCCTGCCTGCTCTGCTACGCCTGTGGAACGAAACGTGGGCTGATCTGGCAATCGATCGTCAGCGCATTCGTCCTGACCACGATCCTGATCATCGTTCTGGTTTCCCAATACGGACACAACCGGTATGCGCTGCGCACCGTGGGGTCAATCCTCTGCGAGACCCCACCAACACCATGTCAGATTACTGTGTCGAAAACCGTGAGCCTTGCCAGCACCGAGCCGCTCACCGTCAGCCTCTGCGCTGTCCCGACTTGGGTCGGACCCAATGGCTCACTCGTAATGGCAATTGTCGCCATTGCCATTGGTGGATGGCTCTTGATAAAAGCGCTCGCACACAAAAAGCAGAAACTGGGCATGGCCGCATTTTCACTGACGATCATGACCGTTGGCGTTGCTCAGCTCGCCTCGGGCAGAATGATCCTCACTTCGGTGCTTGCCGTTGGACTGCCACTTGGGTTTGCAATAGCTCTCGCACGCTTCTTCTACAAGAGAGGTCTTGCTCGTCGCAACTTGCTGGCTACCTCACCCGATATGGGCGCGCCCTTCGACTATATCCCGATCCAGGATGAACCGGAACCTACGAATGAGCCCGAAAACGGAGATGCTGGCCGAGCCATCGTCCCTCTCCTCGGGCTGATCGCACTGCTCGGGTTGGGCATGACAGCGACCGCAAGAAGTATCGCGCCCACACCACCACCGAGCACACCCGTCATGGATTCTATCGAAATGACGATCACGGCCCCGGCGATGAACGAAGAGGCCGAGAGAAGCGCAAATATCGAAGCAGTGCTAAAGTTCAAACTCGATTCTCGCCGCTCATTCGTCATATTGCGTCACCCAGCGGTCCTCACTGAATACAAGGTAAGCTCCCGCGATCTATCAATCAGGCCCTCTGCAATGGGCTACCTCCTGGAATCAGATGACGACGGCACCTACGATGTCATGCTGAAGTTCTCGGTTCCAGTGATGGAGCACAACGGAGAATGGCAGCTGGGCGCCAATGTCCTGCCAAACCTGAAGAACAAAATCACACTCCTGATCCCCGAAAAGGAACTTGATGTTGTGGCACATGGTGCAGTCCTTTCGAAGACAACAGAGAAAGAGGACGGTGTCACGGAAACAGTGGCCATCTACGGGTCAGCGCCACGTGCGCAGATCTCCTGGCGCCCGCGCGCACGCAAGACCAAACTCGAGAAGGTGGTGTTCTCATCTCAGGCCAACACCCTGGCCATGTTCAGGCCAGGCGTTGTCGACATGACGAGCGTTGTCCGCTACCAGATAGCTCAGGGCGAATTGAAGACACTCAAACTTACCGTACCAGCCAACATGAGCGTGACCGCTGTGAATGCAAAGGGGCTGAGCACCTGGCGCTTCGATCCTGACACACGCATACTTGAAGCTATCCTCGAAAAACCGGTCAGCGGCGACTTTGCAATGGTCGTCAACACGCAAATTGGCAGGGAAGGCCTGCCTTACGACGTGACAATAGGAAGTATTGCTGTAGTAGATTCAGCACGTCAACGTGGCTCGATCGCCTTGGCTGTGCCTGGTACGGTTCAAGTGAACGTCAGTGACACCAAGGGCTTCAACTCAATGAACATTGAGGACGTTCCCGCCACAGCAACAGCGATCGCCACGCAGCGTGATCGAGGACGGCGCCCTACCATCAAGCGCGCTTTCAGATATCACGACGTCCCAGTCTCCGCCAAAGTCCACGCTGAACGGGTACTACCTGATATTCGTGTCGTGGAAAATGGCGGACTCGACGTATCCAATGAACGAATCATGCTGGCCACCAAACTCAACGTGAACGTCAGCAAGGCTGGGGTGTTTTCTCTACGCCTCATGCTGCCTGCAGATTTTGACGTTGAGAAGGTCACAGGCCCAGGCATCAGCCACTGGGATGAACTCGGTCCCGAGGACTCAGGAAAGAAGGATCAACGCGCCGTGATCGTGCATTTCAAGAAGCAGGCGCTCGGCAAGCGAGAAATAAACATCGTGGCAACCAGAACAAAAAAAGGGATCGGTGCTGCGCTGGACGTGCCACGCATAACAGTAGAGAACTCCATCAAGCACACTGGAACGTTAACAGTTTCAGGCGAACAGGGCGTGCGCATGACAACTGTGGATAAGAAAGGCGTGAGTGAGATCAACCCGCGCGAACTGAACATCAGAGATACTGGTGTACTCGCGTTCAGATTACTCAGGCCCGACTGGCTCGTGCGTCTCAAAGCTGAAATTGTCTCCCCCACCATCAGGACGGAAGTCCTGCAGCGTGTAGACATCTCCGAGGGAATGATGCAGGGCGCCGCATATCTCAAATACAGGATCGATCATGCCGGTTCGAAGACCTTTCAGATCCAATCGCCAAGCCCCGGAATCCCGCTCGAAGTGCAGGGAACAGACGTCGCCAAGATAGAGGAGATCGACATTGAGAAAGGCATCTGGGAAGTAACGCTGCATCGCAAGGTCACAAAAACATATGGCATGCAGATAACCTACCAAGTGCCATTCGATTCTACTATCGCGAGAGTCCTTCCTATCCGTACGCTTGGTGTAGAGAGCCAGAAAGGCCACTTGGTAATAATGTCCAATGGCAGAGTCCAGATCAACCCCCTGGCAGCTGCTGCCGGCTTGAAACCTGAAGGCGCACGCTCGATACCCGACCATTTTAATGCAGGAGATCTCTCCGATGCGATCTATTGCTACAGGACTGTGACAAGCGACTACGGCCTGGAATTGTCCGTGGTAAGGCACAAGGATGCTGAGGTGCTCGCCGCCAGAGTCAATAGTGTCGACCTCGTCTCCGTGGTATCGCCTGGCGGGCAAATCCTGACGCGCGCGTTGCTGAACATGGATGTCGGCAATCTCCCGGTGCTGGAGATCACCCTGCCTGCCGAGAACTGCAAACTCTGGTCAGCCTTTGTGAAAGGAAAGCCGGCCTCAGTCTCAAAGGATGGCGACCTATACCGGATCCCACTCGAAGATCCAGTGCCGGGCGAATCAATGGCTATTGAGCTTGTCTACGCAGGAGAGCCACAATCCCGACTGTTCAGTAAAAGGCAGACCTATAGAGGTCCCAAAGTAGGTCTACCGTTGAGTAACATCCGCTGGTCGCTCTACGTAGTGCCAGGCCCTCGTTACCACGGTTTCGACGGCACACTTGAGCATATTGATTCTAAGGAGCCACCCGTTGAAGCGTTCGATCGACAAATCTACTCTGCCAACAACTTGCGCTTCATCGAAGGCAACAAGCTCGAGGCAGTGCGGCGAATGGAAGAGGCCAGGCAGCTCGCGAGCAAGGGCCGTCAGAAGCAAGCCAAGAAGGCGCTGAAAACTGCCATGATATACTCGCAGAACGACAGAGACTTCAACGAAGACGCCCGTATCCAGTATAAAAACCTGTCAGAACAGCAAGCGGTTGTCGGGCTCATGCAGCGCCGAAACAAGATGCGGTTCTCGCGGAACATACAGGATGCAGGCCAAGTCAAGCAGATGCAGGAATTCAAAGGCGGCAACTACACCGCGGAATATGCCGAAAGCGTGCAGAAATCACTGTCGGCACGCGAACGTACAAGTCTGCGTAAGCTTGCCCAGAGAATCCAGGAGCAGCAGGAAGCGGCTCAGCGTGAGGCACAGGCCATCACCATTACCGTTCCTAAACATGGCCTGAAACTTGAGTTCGAACGAATTCTTCAGAACAACCCGATGGCGGACATGGAGGTCAGCTTCAAGGCCAGCAGTGGAAAAGGAACGAAATTCATGACCAGCATTCTTGCCGCCCTCTTCTTCATGCTCATCTATCGACTGGCGATGGGAAGAAAGAAAGATATGACTGATTGTTGATGGAAACAGTCATCCTTGGCGTCGGATCTGAAATCCACAATTCAACGGCCTGTTGCCCAAATCTCGCGAACCCTGTTGCTGACGGTTTTGGTCGTCTCGCAAGGCGCGTGAGGCGTTGCATACCCGGAGGATCTGTG
>JAUXFM010000160.1 GCA_030622955.1 Lentisphaerales bacterium | reverse complement strand
TCTGCCCAGTGGTGACTGACGGGTTCTAGTTGTGGGTGGGTGTCTGACCCTACCCCCATCTTTGATCCAGCCTTGAGTTAGATTCTCAAGCATCGCATGAACCGCGGTGAGTCGGGTAGACTGTCATACTACCGAGACCGCGACGCCGCTGAAGCGGACCTCATCATCGAGCACCCCAACCACCTGACGCTGGTCGAAGCCAAGTCCGCACAGACCCCATCAACCAGCTTGTTTGCTGGCGCAAACCGAGTAGGGGGCTCCTCACCGAGCCATCACGATCATGTGCTGTTGTGGTGGCATACGGAGGGGCGGAGGCACAGCAACGCTCCGACGCAAAGCTGGTTCCGTGGGCAAACCTTCATGAATCGAAGTGGATCGCATGAACAATCGAGTCAATGGTATGCAAAGGATAAGATAAGCAGGCATTAAAGCCCGGTAAGAATGATGACAAATAGAAGTAGCTGAGCCTCCATGCATCCACTTGAAATCCGCACTCCCGGCAAGAATCTCCTGGCTCGGGATCGGCTCCCCGGCCATCTGGACCCAAAACGACCGCTTATGCTACTTATACTTAGGCCCAGTTGGCGTTCTCTCAAGTGCACAAATTCGAAGGTGGGGCCAGATGCGTGAAGAAATGACTACGCTTGAAGCAAGATACCGAATCGGTTCCCGCTTTATCATGTTCATCTATTTCTTCTCTGGCTTCTGTTCGCTCGTAGATGAAGTCATATGGGTTCGGCTATTCAAACAGACACTGGGCAATACGGTTTATGCATCCAGTATCGTCGTGTCCATGTTCATGGGTGGATTGGCCCTCGGCGCACTGGTGATGAGCCGCTATTCCGACCGAATCGTGCGACGCCTGCGCGTATATTCCGTGTTGGAAGTCATCGCATCTCTCTCAGCTCTATCACTGCCCTTTGTATTGAAAGCTGTCGATCCTTTCTACCGCTGGCTGTACGTGAATCTTCAACCTTCATCCGTATCATTGCTCTTCATTCAGGTGATTGTCTCTGCGCTCATTGTACTAATGCCGGCAATGATAATGGGGAGCACTCTGCCCCTGCTGGGTCGGTACGTTACTGCGCTGGAGGAGGAAGTTGGCAGTTTAGTCGGCAGACTCTATTGTCTAAACACCCTGGGCGCCGCGGCGGGTTGTTTTGCGGCTGGGTTTGTCCTCATTCGGGTTCTCGGAGTGATGGGCTCGCTGTATCTAGCAGCAGGCCTCAATCTTCTCGTAGCAACGGCCGCCTGGGTATTGTCACGATCCCATGAAACCATAGACGAGTCAGAGACGCCTTCTCACGACCCCACTCATCCAGCAATAGAAGCGAGAGTCGCTCAAACACCTGGTCTGTACAGCTATTACGGTCTACTCGTAGCAGCTTTCATGAGCGGATTGATCAGCGTCGGCTATGAGCTGATCTGGATGCGAAGCATCGTCTTTAGACTGGGCGGGTTCACCTATGTATTTTCCGCAGTACTGACAGTTTACCTGCTGGGAAATGTCATCGGAGCTTGGATCGGCAGCGGATTATCAAGGCGTCTGAGAAACCCCTCTCTTGGATTCGGACTAACGATAGCAACCCTCGGCTTGCTAGGGATCCTGCACATCCCATGGATGGGCATCTGGAACCAGGAGCTGTGGGCTGAGGTCCTCTCCTGGACAGGCGTGATGAACATGACGCATGCGCCGATGCAAATAACGATCCAGATTCTTCTGTACTGTACGTTCTTGTTTCTTGTCCCAGCCATCATGATGGGCCTGGGATTCCCGTTGGCGTTACAAGCTTGGGGAGGTTTCAGTCACAAGGTTGGTCAAACAACAGGCATCGTCTACGGGGCGAATACCATCGGAGCCGTTTTGGGCGGAATCCTGGCCGGCTTTCTTCTCATTCCGCTGCTCGGAGCTCAGCTGGCCATTGTCACTCTGGGAGTTTCCGGTCTGTGGATGGGTGCACTGTTGGTCCAGTTGTGTCTATCCAAGGAGTCTTCGGTCGTCAAAAGGCTGGCGTTCGGTCTGCCTGTCATTCTTGCAACCGTTCTGGCTGTCCTGCTGCCGCAAAACTTGTATGAGGGCCAGATTCTGGCCATGGGCGATACAAGAACAGTTGCAGTGAAAGAAGGCATTTCGGCAACCGTAACCGTCAACAAGCTCAAGAACGGCAAACTCAAGCTGACCTCTGACGGCGTTCATTTGGCCGGCGACGATGATCACCGTATTGCGCAGAAGACATTGGGCCACTTAGGGCCATTGCTGAACAAGAACGCAGAGACCGTGCTATCTATCGGCTTTGGTTCTGGCGAGACGACTGCATGTTTGGCGCGTCACGACCTCGAACGGATTGATTGTGTCGAGATCGCTCCGGAGCTAGTGGACATGGCCCTGGAGCACTTCAAGCATATCAATTTGGGCGACCGACTTCATCAAAACGTCAATATGACCTATATGGATGGAAAGAACTACCTGCATCTTCGTCCTGATCCATACGACATCATCATAAATGGCGCGAATATCCCCGCCTACTCCGGCAGTGCACCCATGTTCACCAGAGAGCACTTTCAGAATGTGCGGAATCATCTCGAACCCGAAGGACTCTTTATTACCAAACTGCACATCACGGACATTTCCCGGACGAGCTTCAACAGCGTCATCGGCACCTTTATGGAGGTCTTTCCTCATACGACCTTATGGTTCCAGATGCGAAGGCCCCATATCTTCTTCTATCTGATTGGTTCAAATGAACAGCAACTCTTTTCCCCAAGACACATCGAGAACGAACTGAACAAAGAAGAGATCTCGAGAAGTGTGGCTTATCTCAACTACACCAACAGTCATGACGTATTGAGCTGCTATGTCGGCGACGAAGCAGACATCAAGAGGCATCTCGGGGAATATCGAAGCAACAGTGATGACGATCCCTTTATCGAATTCGAACTCAGCAGGAAGATAGGATCTCCGATGGTCTTCTTTCATGAGTTTCTGGGCAAGGTACGGTCCGATTCTCTTGTCAAGCATGTAGACTGGACCGGTTTCACGGCGACGGAGAAGAAGGAATGGCTGGAAGAGTATTATCTAAGTTATGAGCTTTCTACCCATGTCCTCAAAGCACACCTGGAAGGCGATCCCCTGGCAGTGATGCGCGCAACCGCTCAGGGTCTGGCACTTGCACCCGATCACCCGGTGCTGCTCGAACAGGAAGAGACGCTGTTAACGCAAGTGAAGGACGCCTTTTCCATTCCGCCCGCGATCCCCGAGATTCAGCGTCTCGGGGATAGGATCATGCGGGAACACCCGACTTACGGCCCTGCGTGGTTGATCCAATCATGGCTTAGATTTCACCGGAATGACCTGGAAGGGGCCATGAAAGCGGCGGAAAAGGCAGTTGAGTATTCTCCCCATACCGCAACTGCCCATCACAATTTGGGTGAGATATTCCTGCGGCTGAGAAGATTTGAGAGAGCGATACAACACTTTCGCGAGGCAGTTCAAAGAAGTCCGGAAAACGAAAGATTCCTGGCCAGTTTGGCGGCCGCCTTCGTAGCAAGCGGAAACACGGGTGCAGCAATTTTACATTTCGAGAGACTACTTGAACTCAATACTGAAAATACCTGGGCACACTATATGCTGGGACAGATCTTCTATCAGAAAGGGGACAAGCCTCAAGCAATCCAGAAGTACCGCGATGCCCTGCATGCCGATCCGGATTACAAGAATGCGCAGCAGGCACTCAAAAGGGAAGCCGGGAAGCTGTAGGGACAGTCGCAAGAATAAGCATCATAAGCGGCCTTTCAAGCACCCGCTAAGAATCATTACGACACATAGAGGTGACTGAGCCTCAATTCATCCGCTTGAAATTCGCCCTCCCCGCTCTATTCTATTGGTTTAGGATCGGTTGCCTGGCCATCTCGGGCTATCAGGGCAGGACACGTATGCTGTTCGGCACCGATCACGAAAACGCCTGGTCTAGAGATCGGGCGGGATGTGCCTGTTATTTTCGGATCGAGCAGGTTTTCGATCATTACTCAAAAAGCTGAAGAACTTGTAGCAGGCCCTGGATGTGGTTCGCTTGAAGAGAGAAGTGTTGGGAGCGTCGCGGCGTACGGTGTGAACGACCTTGGCTCCAGTTCGCCAGGCATGGAGAGCGTATTGATGCCCGAATTTCCGAGAGAGCCGAACGCCCTTTACGCGGGGTCCGTATTTGTCCCCCCATAGACGCCAGCCCGATTCCATCGAAAATCCGTGTTCATCACGAGTTTTTATTCTTCGCCTCATGCTGACTAGCGAGTACATTTTTTCAAGCCCATTTTCAGTTAGGATGCGGGTATCGATTTTAACTCTTAGGCCGGGATCTCCCAAAACGGCGTCTTCGCCCAGCCCTCATCGAAGGGTGTGTAGTATCGAAACTCGACTTTGATCTCTGCAATCTTCCACTGATCATCGAGGCGAACAAACTTGTCGTGATAGAAACCCTGCACCCAGACTGCCTGATCGTGGGGCTGGATCGTTGTATGGGCGGTCAGGTACCAGAACCCTGTGGCGCGATCACCGTCGATCTCGACGATTGGGTTGTGAAGCATATGTGCGTTGAAGCTCGAGGCGTTGGCAACGAGTCCGCGAAAGAAGGTATCCATGATCTCGGCTTTTCCGTCATAGCAACCAAAAAAGCCGTAGTCACAAACCGCATCTTCGGTCCAAAGGGGATCGAGGGCGTCCCATTCACCAG
>JAUXFM010000096.1 GCA_030622955.1 Lentisphaerales bacterium | reverse complement strand
TACCTGACCACCAATGCATCGGGTGTCGCCAAATGGTGGAATCCCTGGAAGGATGGCGGCGCCGACTGGGCAGACACAAATATTACTGCAGGCACAGGATTCTGGCTGCAACGCAAGAGCGGCGCAGCACGCGACCGCACCAACTGCATCTTTGCAGGCAAATCATGGACTGCATCGAGCGCTCAATCATTCACCACCAATGGCGCAAGCAGCGGATGGACCTGGAAACTTTTCGGTTGGCCGTTCGCGACTGACAAGATCGTTGATGGATCAACGTCCAACCAGCTCGGGTTCTTTGACGGTGGTGGCTATGGCGGCATCACGGGCGACAACTTCCCATGGACGCCGCATAACAACAAGGGCGACCAAATCTGGGTCTGGAAGAATAGCACATTTGAAAGCTGGTACTGGTTGAGAGGCACAAACGTTGTCAACAACCCGGGTAAATGGTGGGACAACAGCATACCCGGCCTGGCCAGCTTCCGGCTTGAAGCAGGCAAGGCATACCTGTATCGACATCATTTTGATTCAGGAACAACAACGGGAACGAACTTTACATGGACAGCATCTCCGTAGGAGGAAGTTGTTAATTGATAGTTGTTGAGCTGGAGGGCCATGCTTCCCGCCTAAGGCGGGCAAGCAGCATGGCCGCGGACGAGCAGAAGCTCGCCCCTCCAGAAGAGGAGATCGAAGATTTGTGGGTAGAAAGAAGACTGGACGAGAAGATGAGAAATAGGACTACAGGACGACCCGCCTACGCGCAAGCGCTTCGGCGAGGCAGGCGGGACTACGGGACTACAGGCAGCATGTCTGTCATCCGCCGCCTTCTGTCTTCATTCGACGTTGGATGTTGGACGTTGGATGTTGGACATTTCCTCACCCCCATACTCCTCCTGTCCTCCGTCCTCTATCTTCTGTCTTCCGCCCTCTGCTTCGCCGCCAACCCGGTAGACGACATCGCGACATGGAACACCCCACCCGCGCTTGAAGGGTGGACCGGTACCGGCCCGATCACCCTGAGCAATCCGGGCGGCGACCTGAATGCTGCGTTCAGCGCCCAGAGTTTCCCTCAGCCGCAGAGTGGTACGGCACAGGCCAACCTTACCGGCGGTATGATCATAACAAATATCTCGTTTGATTTCGCAGGATTAGATATGCCGCCAAGTGCGCTCAGAATCTGCCTGCACTCCGCCAGCAGCAGCAACATCTGGTATTTGAACCTGACCGCCCCCATCGGCACGCAATGGATGACATATAGCTTACCAGTTGACTTCGCCGCTGGTTGGCGTGTCGGCCCGACCAGTACAGGCGACCAATTCACCAATGACATGCTGAATTGTGACTGGACAGGCGTCAGCATCCTGCGACATGGCTCTGCCCAGGCACAGAATTATGCGATAGATAACTTCAGGATCCAGGGTCACACAGTCAGCAGCATCACAGTAACGCAGCCTGATGCGGCAACTATTGGTGGTGCCGGCAAGCCGCTGACGATCACATGGACGGGTCTGTACCCGTTGAACTTCGCTGACATCCTACTCACTCAGGGCTCCAACTCCTGGGTACTGGCCGACGACCTCGCCAGTCCAACAAGCAATATGACCGTAGACATAATCCTGCCCATGGATGTCGGATACGCCATGGATTATAGCGTACGCGTAAGCGACGGACTGTATCCGTGGGATTTTGGCGAATCGGCACTGTTTACCGTTAACTTCATTGATGTTACCGATCTGACGCAGGCTTATCTACTGTCTGATACCCGACAGTTGAACAGACAAACCGGCACAATAATGGCCAGCCTGCAGATCATTAATAATCCCGGCTCAGGCAAGCGCCTGCAGGGCGATTTCTGGTTCGCCGTCGAACATACTGCCCAATACTACCTCATCAATCCAGATGGCACTCTCGCCGACGGCAAGGAATACATTGACATCACAGCCAAGTCTCAAACGGCCATGATGGCAAAATACGGGCGGCTCTATATTGACCCTGGCGAGAGCGTGGCTATACCTGGAGTTGAATTCTACAGCTACGACAGGACTGTCCCGTCAGGCTATCTCTATGTCCTGTGGGCCGATCCAGATCTCCCCGTCAGCGATACAGATCTCGACAGCATGCCCAATGCATGGGAGAGCAGATTCTCGCTGGACCCGAATAAAGCTGCGGACGCCTTTGAAGACAGCGATGGCGATGGCATTCTCAACTGGCGCGAGTATATCGCGGGCACAGATCCCAGGAACAGCAAGTCCGCGCTCAAGATCTCAGCGCTCAAATTCAAAGACGGCAAAATCAGCGTCGAATGGATCGGCGGAACGAGTGCCGTCCAGTATCTTGAATGGACGGATTCGCTCGACAAACCGTGGAGCAATGTCCTGACATTGACCCCGCCAATGACCATTACAAATCTCGCAAACGATCTGCCGATGTCAAATGGATTCTTCAGATTGAGAGTCAGAAAGGAATGAGGTTTCAGGGAAGACTCTTTGCCCCGCTTCGAAGTTGGGCGTTGGACGTTCGGCATTCGATGTTCTCATCTCATTTGCCATTAACCCTTCTCCTGGCAGCCGTCCTTTGTCTTCTGTCTTCCGTCGCCTGCAGGGCCGACGCCATCCTCGCCTCGCAGACATGGAACACGGCAGGGCTGAACAATTGGACCGACACAGTGGATCAGACATGGGTCTCTCTTGAAAACCCTATGGCCGGCGGCAATACAGGGGGCTTTCTCAGTGTTTCACTCGCATCCACAGACCCCTTTAATGAGGGACTGGGCGAGGAATGGTGGGCTAATGTGGGCACATCGGCGACCAATATCTTTGCAGGTAGCTGGACCAACACAGGCGAAGGGCCCAAATGGATTGAGTTCGATTTTTTCGCATCGAATGTCGTGCCGGGCTTCGTTCAGGTAGTCTGGTACTCCACAAACTCACGCGTCTGGCGAAATACGGTGTTCGACAAGAACACCGACAGCATGAGCCTCTCCAACTGGGCCACCCTCAGTACTGATGTCTTTGGAAACTACTCCGATTGGGATTACGGCGACGGCACACAGCAACAGTTCCTGGATGATCTTGGCGCTATAGATTGGATCGGCATCTATATCTGGCGAAATACTGCCTCCGAACAGATGTATGGCATCGATAACTTCCAGCTATGGGTGCCGGAGCCCTGTGAACTGGCGCTGCTGGCTGCAGCTGGCTTTGCCGCCTTAAGATCCCTCCGGCGTCGCAAACGCCAGAAGATGCGAGGAAGAGGCCTGGTCACTGGTCACCGATCACTTCCACTCTGATTTCTTCCAGCAACTCCGCCGCCAACAGAATGTTGCTGTCATTGATGTTGCGCGGCGTCGTCAGCAAACCTTTTAGCATCTTCCCGGCTTCTTCTGTCTCTCCCCTGAGAAAGAGTAATTCAGCCTCGTGCATCGTGACCCTGAATGCCGCATTCGATCCTGCGACAGCAACACCATGCAGCTTCTTGAGCGTCCTTTCGGCACGCTTCAACTCACCTGCATTCAGGTAAGCCACGACAATAGTATCGAGACATGCTGGCGCACCCTGCGCCTTCTTCTCGAGTTCAGGTACGAGTTTCAGCGCCTCACCAGATGTCGCTTCACGCGATGCCAACACAAAGATCAGGTTGTTGAGCAATGTCACATTGTCCGGGTTCAGCGACCTGCCACGATGCAGGATATCAGCCGCCTTTTCCAGGTTCCCAAATGACCGGGCAGCCTCTGCAGCAACGGAAAACGGTAGAGGATCCGTTACGCCACTGTCCATCGCCTGCATCATCTGCTCCATCGCATCCGCGAGTTCCCAGCCACCCCGACTGAACCTGACATAACCCAGCATCTGCATCCATAGGGGATTATCCGGGTCAGAACGCCTCAACCTTCTCAAGGAGTTCAACATACCGTCACTTGTCCTACCCATCTCAGATTCCAGTTCAACAAGCTTCTTATGAAAGGAAAGAGGCGGACTCTCCACGGTCTCTATCGCCCGCCTTGTAGCAAGGTAAGCCCAGTCCCTGTCACCCACAACTATCGCCGTGCGAATGGCCAGCACATGTGCGGAGATCAGGCCCCTGGCGCGATCAGATGCATCACGCGCTGCCACCGCCGCAGCTCTGCCCATCCTCCGCCTGAGCAGGTAATCGCCTGCCCGCACAACCACTGCAGATGGGTACTTGGGCTCCTTGTCGCTGATCTCACCTTGGAACTCCCTGATTATTTCACCTTCGTCCCATACCTTCTCTTCACGACCCGGCGCATACTTGTGCGTCCTGACAACCAGTTCTGCCAACCATACCTCCGGATCATCGGGGCATGCCCTGCGTGCGGCAGCAACCACTGCCGGCTCGCCGCGTGAAAGACCTATCAGCAGCCGCCACAAAAGCCCCGAGCCCGGCAACAGGTCGACCGCCTTCTCGGCCGCAACTCTCGCGTCATCATATTTCCCCGCTCTACAAAGCAATACAATGAGTTGACTCAAAGCTATCGCCTGCTCACCGGGATCCCTGCCGCAGTCAAGCCAGCGTTGAATCTTCGCACTGCCCTTATCGCAATTCCTGTTGTAGCACTCTAACCACAACGGCATGAGCTTCTTGAAAAACGGGCTCGTCGCAGTTTTTATATTTCCTTTGAGCGTGCCCGCATTCCTCCGAAATGAATCCTCCGGAGGTACGATTATGTGATGCCAGAAGAGCGACATCTCAGCTGGAACCGGCTCCATGTTCTGCTGCGCACCAGGAGGCGATTCGGGGCAGGGCAACATGACCGATTCACAGAACCTGCGCAGTTCCTGGTAGCGCGTCGTCAGGTAAAGTGTTTCCGCCTTAAGGATATCCAGGTTGCGACTGGCCAGAACCATGGGCCTGTCCAGAACAAGGAGGGCCGATTCAGGGCTGTCAAAATCCTTCAACGCCCTTGCGAGCGACCATGCAGTCCTGGATGAATCCGGATAGAGTTCGGCCGCTCGCTCGCCCGTCTCTATCGCCAGCAGGCCCATGCGCAGGAAAGTCTCAGCGTTGCACAAGCGGATCAATGCCGATGCTTGCGGATCGTCCCTCTGGTCGTACCCCCTGAGTATCTCATAGACATTCTCCCAATCGCGCTGATTCTCATAGCTCTCGGACAACAGAATTCGAACTTTCTCCTCTTCCAGAGGATGATTCGCTGCCACGTTCTTGAGAAGGGCCCGCGCTTCCTCCGGCATCTGCGCGATCTCAAGTGCTCTTGCGTATTCATAACGCATGACAACAGAAAGCTCGTTCTTCTCTATCCTGGCTTTAAACCCATCCAGTGCCTTCCTCAGTGCCAACTTCCTGTCAGCAGTGGGATCCCTGACAGCAAACGTTTCACCATCCGGCACAAAGCGGGCAAAGCGCTGCCAGGGAGCGAACTCGCCTGCCAACAGGTAGTAACCGACCACACTTGTCGTTTCGTATTCAAGACTACTCGGAACATTGACAAGTCTGCTCCGAAAATCGAACCACCTGTGGCCATATCGTACCAACACCATGGAGAGTGCAGGATGATCTGGGTCGAGCTCGTACATTCTCGCGTAAAGAATCCATGCAAGATCGGGTCGAGCCAACTTGAAACATTCTTCGAACAGGTCGTACATCTGATCGACACTCTTGAAAGATCGCGTACTTGTGCCGAAATGCTTCGCAAAGATATCTGACCATTCAGTATCCGGCTGTCGCCAGGCGAGGTAGAAAAGCGGCACAAGAAGACGAGGATCGTCAGGCCATCGAATCGCGGCATCAGCCATGATCTGTGAGAGCTTCGGCATATCGTTCAAACTCATGTATGCCGCTGCTGCTGCCAATGCCTCACCTGCCGAGCTGTAGGGGATCTCTCGATCCGACTCCATTATCGCTCGCCACTGCCTTCTTCGTTCAAGATAGGGATAGAGCGACCTGACCCTCGCAGTGTTAGGAGTCCAGCGTGAGGCGACAACAATATGCGTCGCCACCTCATCCAACTCATTGGCTATGTGTGCGATTTCTGCAAGTATCATCGCAACACGCGGATCTTTGTGTAGTGACTCAGGCAACTCATCAACCAGTTCACGTGCCTTCTCGAGGCGACCGAGCCCCATATTGGCATAAGCCAACAATATCTGTCGCTCCGTTGATTGCTGTTCGCCACCATGCAACATTTTGAGCGCGATCATAACTTCTTCGTATTTTCTTCTCATCAGGAGTATGCGAATTCTGCTCATCTCCCAATGCTCCACATCAGGGATGAGCTGCCGCACCACTTCCGCGCCCCGTTCTGCATTCAACAGATCCGCATCGCGCCGCGCATCATTGTCTGTATCCCTGAGTGCTTCGACGACTCCCATTATCATCTGGGCGCGATGGTAGGGCCGAGTCCTGTAAGCTGCCGTACCGCCAGCGATCAGGGCAATCAGTCCCAGAACCACGATGACCGGATGCCGAAGGATCCAGCGCCAGAACGGCGGGTATTCACTCAGCATTTTCATCCTAACCGCATTGAGTTCTTTTGAGATGGACAACCGCCTGACCTGGGAACTGTCCCAAGCCGTGATCTCGGCATAGGTCAATAAAACAGCCAGGAGCATGATGAGCCCGGTCGTGTTATGCAGGAAATCGATACCTGACCAAGCGCCTGTTACGGGCACAAGCGCTACCATTGTAGAAATTCGTACGGCATTCAGGATCAGCGCCTGGAACAACGCAACAACGACCACGGCAATGCAGGTGCGCCACTTGAAGCGCTTGATCAGCCCAAGGCCAAGGCTGAGCAGGAACACCGTGCCAGCCGTCCGCATGCCACTGCAGGCAGCGGGCACTTCAAATGCAGCGAACTCTGAGCGGAGCACATTGCCGTCAGCCCAAACCCGCACATTGAACAGGTGCAGCAGCCATTCACTGAGCACAACAGATATCTTCTGCATGCCTAACTCCATTGGCCCGAATACCTGGCTCGGAAGGGGATGAACCCAATAGAGCAGCAGGAACGAGGGAAACAGACGCCGCCCCAAGGCGTCCGGCAATGCCCAGTTCAGGCACAGGAACAGTAATGTGAGCAAACCCAGCCATTCAAGCTGACCGACCTCACAGATCAGCCCGACCACACAGGTCAATGTGGCAAGGACGGCAAGTACAGATGTCAAGCGCTTGCGACCGCTCAGCCAATTCCTGACAGCCATGCCGGATTCCTTGCCTCTAAACAGGATCGCCAGGGCAAGAAAAAGCCCCAGGAAAAAGCGGATGGTGCCATTCTGATCCTTGGTAAGATCAGCGCAATTGACGCCCAACCACAAGGCAAATGCCGCTATAACGCCGAAAAGTACAAGCCGTTTCATGAGAAGAACTGCCAATTGGCCACTGCCCAGAGAATAACACCGGGCATCCCATCTCGCAAGCCCGGTCTGCCATACAGGCAACACCCGATTGGAGTGTTGACCAGTGCCTGCCGGCTGTCTATAGTACCGCTTCCTATTTGTGCAACATTACATCCAATAAAGGGGATCTAACCAATGATCGTATCGACAAAAGAACTATTCAAACATGCCTATGGGAACTACGCAGTAGGAGCTTACAACATCAATAATGCCGAGCAGATTATGGGCCTGTTCCAGGGCAATATGGATAGCAAAGCGCCATTCATCGTCCAGCTCTCCAAAGGCGCAAGAACGTACACTGACAAGCGCCTGCTCGAAGCCATGATACGTGCAGCAGACGAAATCTTTCCCGATGCCATCTTCGCGGTGCATCTCGATCACGGTGACGAAGAGGCCTGCATGGATTGTATCGAGAGCGGATTCTACAGCTCGGTCATGATCGACGCGAGCCATGAGGATTTTGACGGGAACATCGCCACCACCAAACGCGTGGTCGATGCCGCACATGCCAAGGGCATAGTCGTCGAAGCAGAACTCGGCCAGCTTGGCGGCGTGGAAGAAGATATTTCAGTCAGCGAAGACCAGGCCCATCTCACCGACCCGAAACAGGTCGAGGAGTTCGTCAAGCGCTCCGGTTGCGACAGCTTGGCATGCGCAATCGGCACAAGCCACGGCGCATACAAGTTCACCGGCGGCCAGGGCCTCCATTTCGAGGTCATTGAGGAGATCGCAAAGCTCCTGCCAGGCTTCCCAATGGTCATGCACGGTTCCAGCTCGGTACCACAGGATGAAGTGAAGCGCATAAATGAAGCTGGCGGCGATCTTAAAGGCGCAAAGGGAGTCGACGAGGACCAGATCAGCAAAGCAAGCAAGATGGGAGTCACCAAGGTGAACATCGATACAGACGGACGACTGGTATGGTGTCGCGTCCACCGCGAGGTATTCAAGGATAAGCCGGACGTATTCGATCTGCGCAAACCAGGCACCGTTTTCATCGGAGAATATGCCAAGTATATCGCGCACAAAAACGACGTACTCGGCAGCTCGGGCCAACTGGAAGAAGTCCGGAAAGCACTCTAGAACAATGGTTGATGGCGAAGGCGTTGCCTCCTATATCGGCACCCTCTTGTCAGACCGGTCCAACAAGTCGGACCGGTCGACCCCCAGAATGACCTGCAATAAGACAGACTGAACATCAGGAGAGATAAATGACGGACACAATAAAAACGGAAGAAGCCCCGGCAAAAGCTGCGGAAAAGAATATGATCATGGTCGACGGCAATACTGCCGCAGCAACAGTGGCACACGCGCTAAACGAAGTCTGCGCCATATATCCTATTACCCCCTCGTCATCGATGGGGGAAACGGCCGATGAACTCAGTGCTGCAGGCGTAAAGAACATCTGGGGCACAATCCCACAGGTGGTCGAACTGCAGTCGGAAGGTGGCGCCAGTGGTGCCGTGCATGGCGCCCTTACATCCGGCGCGCTTACAACGACTTTCACGGCCTCACAGGGCCTCCTGCTCATGATCCCGAACATGTACAAAATTGCCGGTGAACTCACCAGTGCAGTGTTTCATGTGTCGGCCCGCTCACTCGCCTGCCAGGCGCTCTCAATCTTCGGCGATCATTCCGATGTCATGTCAGTACGTTCCACCGGATGGGCGCTTCTGGCATCCAACAGCATCCAGGAAATTGCCGATTTAGCGCTGATCTCGCAAGCATCCACACTCGAGGCCAGGATCCCCTTCCTGCACTTCTTTGACGGATTCCGCAGCTCACACGAAGTCCAGAAAATCGAAGCTCTTTCCCGCGATGTAATGAAGGAACTCATTGACGATGACATGGTACGCGCGCACCGCGCACGCGGCCTTTGCCCGGATCACCCGTCCATCCGGGGCACAGCACAGAACCCGGACGTTTACTTCCAGGGTCGTGAAACAGTCAACAAGTACTACGATGCCATTCCGTCAATCGTACAGAAGAACATGGACAAACTGGCAAAACTGACCGGCCGCCAGTACAAGCTGTTCGATTACGTCGGCGCGGAGGATGCTGAGAAAGTGATCATCATCATGGGTTCCGGCGCCGAAACCGTGGATGAAACGGTTTCCTCAATGGTTGCGCAGGGCGAGAAGGTCGGCGTTGTAAAGGTTCGTCTTTACAGGCCGTTCGACATCAAGTCATTCGTCGATTCCCTGCCCGCTTCCGTAAAGGCGATCGCGACAATGGACCGCACGAAAGAGCCCGGCTCAATTGGCGAACCGCTTTACGGAGATGTGCGCACCGCGATCGGTGAAGCTATGGAAATGAAATGGTTCAAGGGTAGCTCGTACCCGCTCACCGTTGGTGGACGTTACGGCCTGGGCTCCAAGGAATTCACGCCGGCAATGGTCAAAGCGGTCTTCAATAACCTGGACGCCAAGGAACCGAAACATCACTTCACAGTGGGCATTAATGATGACGTCACCAACCTGAGCCTTGATGTCGACAACTCGTTCCAGCTCGAGCACAAGGATCGTATCGAATGTATGTTCTACGGATTGGGTTCGGATGGAACTGTCGGCGCCAATAAGAACTCGATCAAGATCATTGGTACCGACACCGCCAACTATGCGCAGGGCTACTTCGTCTACGACTCAAAGAAGGCCGGCTCAATGACAGTGTCACACCTCAGGTTCGGGCCTGAACTCATTCAGAGCCCCTATCTCTGCACCAAGGCTGATTTCGTTGCATGTCACAACTTCTCGTTCCTCGAGAAATACGACATGCTCTCTGCAGCCAAGGAAGGCGCAGTGTTTCTGCTCGCCAGCCCCTACGGGCCAGACGAGGTATGGGAACATATGCCGGATGAAGTCGAGCAGCAGATCATCGACAAGAAGATCAAGTTCTACGTTATCGATGCGATAAAACTCGGCCATGACC
>JAUXFM010000017.1 GCA_030622955.1 Lentisphaerales bacterium | reverse complement strand
GCATCTGTTTCGGAGAACTTGAGTGTTTCTTCATTAAGCTCATACACCTTGCAGCGGCTGAAATCGAACATGGCATCATGTTCGTTCTCATTTACCGAAACAAAGACAACCGGTTCTCTTGGATGCCCCACGATGTCCAGTATTTCGCCTTTGGCAATGTTCGTGCTGGTAGAGTCGCCGGTGGCAAGGTCCACTCTGTGCAGTTGAGTCCTGTCTTTCTCATCAACGCAGAACAGGTGATCTTTCCGTCCAACAACATTGAACGGGGCAACGTCGATTTTCAATCTCTTGAGGATGCTGCGTGTTTCGGGCTCGTAAAGCGCAAGTGTTTCCTGTTTCGGGATGTATATCCAGCTATGCTTTCTGTCCGACGCATCGAACATCGGGCCGGGCTCCTTGCCGATCCGTAACACGTTATCGAGTCCTATCTCGCCCACCTTCAAGGCTTCCAGCGATTCATTGTATTTGTTGTTCGCAGTCTGCCAGATGACGTTCGCTTTTCTTCCGGCCTCAGATCCGGTCTTGAAGCGGTCGCGATTTGCAGCCAGGATAGCGAGATAGGCAGGCCACTCATTATCGTCCCGGTATTCCTTCGCAATCTTAACGAACTCATCACTGTTGGCGACGATCGGGGTTTCCCTGCCCCGCAGGATCGCCAAGGCCCGTTTTGTATGTTTACTGCTGGCAGAAGTGAGTGCATCTTCTGCCGTTTTCACCGCCTTGATCCCATCGGTCAGAAGCGAGGAAAGCGCCTCGACTTCTTCGCCGGTGGTCGGCCGGCCGGGCTGCTGTTTCTGAAGGACAATATCTTTAAGCTCACAGCGGGTATTGTAGGAGCTGATGCCGAACTGGTCGGGCCCGGTCTTTTTCGGGTCCCGTTTTTTCGGGGAGAGTGAGGTCATGACCCTCTCGCCATTGAGCACAAGGCACCCGTTCGGCTCATGGTATTCGAGCTGCCAATCATACCACTTGTTCAGCTCCAGGCCCCTGCCGGGACTGTACTCGTCTCCATAATGGAAGTTGCCGGTACTGTGTTTCACCACAAACGGTTGCGCAGCGGACGCGTCATAGAGCCCGAACAGGAGCTTGCTGTTGACCCGGAACCAGGCCGATCCTTTTTCCAGCAGCCTGATCTTGCCGCGGACGATAAAGTGGTCTGATGCTGTGTTTTTTCGGGAGAACTGCGCATATGGCGAGCCGCTGATCGTTAATACGCCGTTCTTGACGATGTGGCGGGCTGCCTTGTGTGATTCAGTGGCTGCATGGACCAAGGACTCGAAATCCTCGCCCTTGCCATCGAGAATCCTGATGCTGTTGCCAGTGGGGCTGTAGGAGGGCTTGACGATCAGGCGCGGCATCTTGCACTGGGCGGAAGGCGAGAGGGCTTTCAGCTTGATATTGCGGAAGCCGCCCCACCCCTTGTTGCTTCCAAACCCGAAATGACCGGATGCGGCCAGATTACTGGAATTTAGCGCGGGATGTCTGGAAATGGTTGTGTCCAGCGCTTGCTTGCTGTTGAAGAAGACCTGGAGATTTTTGCCCTCGAGCCGTATACGGATTGGATACCATTCTCCGGGTTCAATATCTTCCACTGTCGCGTAGAGACTGGAGATCTGCAGGTTATCATAGCCATATTTAATGCTGAGATTACCACCCCGTCGTGAAGCTTTGCCGGCTCTGAATTTGACCACAACATCCGAGCGCAGGACAAGAAAGATGGACCGCCCACCGTCGACACGTATTTCTCCGGTCAGTTCTGCATCATCAAGCTTGAAATCCGATCGGATCAGTGTGGGGCATCCGCTTGTAACCATGAGCATCTGGTTATTGAACTCCCAACCGGCGAAACCGGGCGCATTCAGCGTTTCCTGCCAGAAGTGGGGTGTGCTCCAGAGCGAAGGATTGGGATCGATCAGGTCGACCTCGCCAAACTCAGCGATTTTCAGATTCTTCGCGAGGCTCGGGATAGTGGGGATGATCGGCTGAAGAGGTATTTCATTACCCGCGCAGTCGGGAGCTATTCTGTCAGCGAGGTCGTGGTTCGATGCATCGTGCAGGGCAAGTGCGACCCGATCTTTTAGGGATTTGGCCAGCAGCACACGACATGCAGGATAGATGCGGGCAAGGTATTCGTCAGCCTGCTTCTGGTGCAATTCGAACTGCGTGCGATCGGTCTCGGTCAGCGAAGAGAGCACAGCGCGTGCCAGTTGCAGCTTGCCTTCTGCTTCCAGTAGGAGCGGGATCGGTGGTGGTAGCACAGCCTTCTCTTCTTCCTGAGGCATGGCGATTTGAACATTGAGCGCAAGGCAAACCAGAACGCAGGCAGTCAGTTGTTTGTACGAAGATCTCATTGTGAAGGTTATTGTTGCTTAAGGGGCGTGAAGATTCCAATGCTTTTTTGACGGATGTTCAATGGGCACGGCAGGCACTACCATTTTATTGAAGACTCATCGCTGTTGTATCCATAACGGCACCCCCTGCCCCCAATACTCATTTATACGGAGCCTCCTGCACAAGAGGTTGCTATTCTTGCTTTCTATGCCGGTTGCAGGGCTGATATACTTATCAATCAATGAACTACCAGCATTTGCATATCTCCAGGAAGTTCTCTTTCGCTTTGTCTTGCCTCTTGATCGTCGGCTGTAGCTTCCTGCGCGCAAACGTTCTTTACGCTGCCAAACGCCTGTCCTCGGTGGACCAGAAAGCGGTAAACAAGCTCATATATGATTTCGGCCAACCCGGCAAGAACAGGGCAGAAATCGTTAAGACCGTACTCGGATACGGGCCGACCGCGGCGACTGTTTTGCTGAAGCGGCTGGATTACAGCCTACGACTGCACATGCCGCGTTACGAGAGTAGCTTTAAGAGTGTAGCCGAACGAAAACTGCGGAGCGATCTCAAGTCGAAGAAGAAAACAATCGATGAACACCGTAAAGCTCTGCGTCAATTACGCCAGAAAGGCAACAACCTTCGAAAATCTGAGATAGTTGCAAGAGGCGATCCCGCATTGGCCGCTCTTCGCGAAATCTTCTTCCCAAGCCGCGAATCTATTCTTGGAGGTGACGAACGACTCCAGAAACAGCGCAAAGGGGTGATCTTCCTGCTCGAATGCAAGAATGATTGCCTCAAGGTCATGGGTAAGGACCAGGTCAAGTTCATGGAGGAGCTGGCAACCAATGAACGAGGCCAGCTCATGGAGCTAATATACAAGCAGGTCAAAGGAACCAGCGTCATGAAGACCAATGCAAAGCTTAAGGATAAAATTGAGCCATTGGAGGCGGAGGGCATTGACGACCTTAACATGATGCGGATGTTGATGGGACTCGGCGCACTCAAGATAGACGTGAAGCTCTGCGATGCCTGCCGCGATCATAGCAAGGATATGAAGACAAAGAAGTTCTTTGCCCACAATTCACCAGTGCCGGGAAAGAAGACGCCTTGGGATCGTGCCAAGAATTTCAAGACAACCGCCAGGGCCGAGAATATTGCGTATGGACGGCGCAAGCCTCAGCAGACCAATATGGGCTGGTTTCACAGTCCGGGTCATCATGTGAATATGCTGGATCCTAATCATGCCTACATGGGACTCGGCCACTATCGAACATACTGGACACAGCTGTTCCGGTAGTCCGCTGCATATTGTTTGCCAAGCGCCTGAGATGATGGGCATGGTGTGTGCGGCTCGCGAGCCATAAGGAGGGACACAAAATGAGTATCATTCAACACATTGCCTTCACCTGCGCTGACAAAGACGCACAGGAAACGTTCTATACAAAGCATTTCGGGTTCAAGCGTTCACGCATTTTTAATGCGGGAACAGCCGATGAGTTCGTCATGCTGCGGCTTGGGACTACCTGCCTGGAACTGTTTTCGGCAGATAATGATGCCTCTCCAGGCAGGACAGGAGTGCAATCGGTAGGATTCAAACACCTGGCTTTTGAGGTGGTTGACCTTGATGCCGCCGTTACAGCAATTCGAGCTGATGGGATTGAGACGGAAGAAGTTATCGATTGCAGCCATGTTGTCGAAGGCTTACGCGTCTGTTTCTTCAACGATCGGGATGGTAACAGGATTGAATTGATGCAGGGCTACAAGGATCAGTTTGAGCAATAAGGTATCGCCCGGCACAACACAAATGGGAAGGGCACCACTGGAGTCTGCGGTCTCCGCGGGTATTCGGGCATTTGAGCCGGCAACGAACACAAACATAACGTTATCCGTCAATTCGCATTTTGGTAAGTACAAATAGGAGGTCCGACATGACAATAGAGTTCATTCGTAACGTGCTTATGTGGTGTTTCATCATCAATGCCGGCATGATCATGTTCTGGTTCATTATCATTACGGCATGCGGCAACCTGGTTTACCGGCTGCACAGCAAGCTCTTCAAGGTTTCAAGGGAACAGTTTGATGCGATCCACTACGCGGGAATCGTGTTCTACAAAATAGTGATCTTCGTGTTGTTCGTGATCCCGTATGTTGCGATCGCCCTTGCGGGTTGAGGATGGGCGATATGGGCCTATGAAGAGCGACCAAGTATCGCGTTCTATCTCTCTGTTGCGCGGACCAAGTCCGGCCGTCATTCAGGTTTCCGCCCTCAGCCCTCTCTTCATTCCCATTCAATCGTTGCGGGAGGCTTGGAGCTGATGTCGTAGCAGACACGGTTCACGCCACGCACTTCGTTGATCACGCGGGTCGAGATCTTCGCCAGCGTCTCGTAAGGCACATGCGACCAGTCGGCAGTCATGGCATCAAGACTCTCAACAACCCGCAGCGCGATCACATTTTCATATGTCCGTGAATCCCCCATGACCCCTACCGTCTGGATTGGCAGAAGGACGCCAAATGATTGCCAGATCTGTTTGTAATTGGGCAGTTTCTCCATCTCTTCCTGGATCCGGAGATCGGCCTGCTGAAGAACGGCAACACGTTCAGGGGTCACCTCTCCAATGATACGTACTGCAAGGCCGGGACCCGGGAAGGGCTGACGATCGATCACGTAATCGGCCAGGCCAAGCTCGCGGCCAAGTGCGCGCACTTCGTCTTTGAACAATTCGCGCAACGGCTCAATAAGCTCGAACTTCAAGTCTTTTGGCAAGCCACCCACATTGTGATGGGTTTTGATTGTGTCGGACGGTCCGCCGATCGGCGAGAAACTCTCGATGACATCCGGGTAGAGTGTGCCCTGCGCAAGGTATTTCGCCTCGCCAAGCTTGCGTGCCTCATCAGAGAACACGTCGATGAAGATCTTGCCGATGGTCTTACGTTTCACCTCGGGATCGATCACTCCCTCAAGTTGTGAGAGGAAGCGATCGGATGCATCCACGACCTTCAAATCTACTCCGAGCGCTTTGCCGAAAGTTTCTTCCACCTGCCTGGCCTCGCCATAGCGGCATACGCCGTTATCGACGAAGATACAGTGTAGCTGCTTGCCGATCGCTCTTTGCAGGAGTGCTGCAACAACAGAGGAGTCGACACCGCCGCTCAGGCCACAGATGACATGATCGGTGCCGACCATTTCGCGGATGGACTTGACGCTTTCCCGTATAAATTGCGCCATTTCCCAATCGGCTGTACAGCCGCAGGTTTCAAAAAGAAAATGTCGAAGCATGTCCGTGCCGCGTGGCGTGTGCACGACTTCCGGATGAAACTGCAGGTTGATGACACGCCTTTCTTCATTCACCATGGCCGCGACCGGGCAGGTTCCTGTGCTGGCAAGCGTCTTGAAGCCATCGGGCATCTTTTCAATCTGGTCACCATGGCTCATCCAGACCTTCAGTTCCGAGGGGAGCCCCGTGAAGATTGAAGAATTGTCGGCAACGTCAATGTTGGCATGCCCGTATTCGCGTTCCTGGCCGGGCTTGACGGTGCCGCCCATCAGTTTGCAGGTGAGCTGCATGCCGTAGCATATACCCAGTACGGGCACGCCCAGCTCGAACAGGGCGGGATCGCAATGAGGGGCATTCTCGTCAAACACACTCGAAGGTCCGCCCGAGAGAACGATACCCGATGGTTTTCGCTTTTTCAGCTCTTCCGCTGCTGTATCGAACCGGATCAGTTCCGAGTAAACATGCTGCTCACGAATACGCCGCGCGATAAGCTGGCTGTACTGCGACCCAAAATCAAGAATAGCTATCCAATTGTGCTCCATGACAACTCCCCGTTGTATCCTCCGCAAAACTTAATGGCCACGCAAAGGTTCAAAAGACACAAGAAGCGCTGCAAGCTGCCCGACCTGATGGCCATCAGTTTGTAGGCTATATTTTGTGCTTTTTGTGCATTCTGTGGCTATGACTCTTAAGCGTCTCTGATTAAATCTCTGAATCGCTTGAAAAGGTAGAAAGGATCGTGGGGGCCTGGCGACGATTCGGGATGGTATTGGACAGAGAACATCGGTTCTTTCTTGTGCGCAATACCCTCAACCGTCTGATCGTTCAGGTTGATATGGGTCACCTCGATCTTCGATTCATCAACTGTATCCATGTCGATCGCGAAATTGTGGTTCTGTGAAGTAATCTCGATCTCATTGGTCTTGAGGTCCTTGACCGGATGATTGAGGCCATGGTGCCCGAACTTCAACCTGTACGTTTTGGCGCCGGTTGCAAGCCCGAGAATCTGGTGGCCGAGACAGATACCCATCATTGGCACTTTCCCGAGCAGTGTTTTCGCGCTCTCGAAAGCATATTTGACTCCCGATGGATCAGCCGGCCCGTTCGAAAGGAAAACGCCGTCCGGTTTCAGTTTCAGCACATCGGCTGCCGGAGTTCGGGCAGGCACCACTGTTATGTCCATGCCGCTGAGCCGGAGACTGCGAAGGATGTTCCACTTGATCCCGAAATCGTATACGACCAGCTTGATGTCGGGTTCCGGTAATTCTTCTGCGATGCCCCATGAGGTGGTGAGCTTGCCGTCGGGGTCCCAGCGGAAAGCTTTCTCACAGGTAACCCTGGCCGCATAGTCCTGGCCGTCCAAACCTTCCCAGGCTTTTGCCTTTTCAACGGCCTCCTCAGATCCGCAATCCGCCCTCGTCGATTCCGAGCTGCGCTCGGCTTGGCTCGGACAGGCGATCCGGGATTCGCAATGGAGATATCCTTTGAGCGTGCCTTCATCGCGGAGTTTGCAGGTGAGCAACCTGGTATCGATACCCGCAATTGCAGGTATGCCAGAGCGCTTGAGGCTCTCTGAGAGCGATTCCTCGGAGCGCCAGTTGCTTGGTTCGTTCAATTCGTGGATGATGAACCCGTTCGCGAAGAACTGGCGTGATTCCATATCGGCCTGGTTGATGCCCGTATTGCCGATTTCTGGATAGGTCATAACGACGAACTGACCGCTGTAAGACGGATCGCTCAAGATTTCCTGGTATCCACTCATGCCGGTATTGAAGACGACCTCACCCAATGCGTCGCAGTCGGCTCCGACAGAATAGCCGCGCAGGACTGTACCGTCCTCGAGTGCCAGGAGGGCTTTTTTCTCGCGCTTTTCTTTCCAGCGCCACTTCGCGGTGTTCTGTTGGCCTTTCTTCATTTTCAGCTCTCTACTTTCGGCAAGTTAAGCTTGATCGAATGCCTGTGAAATTCCTGCAGGCTACAGACCTCGAAGGTTTCCGTTGTTTTCAGGGCTTCTAGTCCATCAATGCCGGCCACCAACGCGTCGATCGTGGTCGTTATCGGAATGCCCTTGATTACTGCACTGGCACGCATCTTGATTTCGTCGATTCTGGGACTCGCGCCTGTTGACGGCGTATTGATGATCCATTCGATGCTCTTATCAGCCATCATATCGAGGACGTTCGGTCGGCCATCCGAAATCCTGAACACTGCATTGCTCTCGACATTGTTGTCACGCAGGATTGTGCTGGTTCCCCTCGTTGCGAATATGGTGAAACCGAGTTCCAGCAGGCGTTGTGCAAGTGGCACCGCCTGCTCCTTGTCAGCATCCCGGACGCTCAGAAAGACGTTGCCTGAGGATGGCAGGGCGTTTCCTGCCGCGACCTGGCTCTTGAGAAAAGCCATACCGCGCAGTGAATCAATGCCCATGACCTCGCCCGTAGATTTCATCTCAGGCGAGAGAATAACATCGATGCCGGGGAACCTGACAAAGGGGAACACGGCTTCTTTAACAGAATAATGCTTGGGGACGATTTCCTCGGTGAAGCCGAGCTCCTTAAGCTTGTGTCCGACCATTACCAGTGAGGCGAGTTTTGCCAGTGGCACGCCAATTGCCTTGCTGACATATGGGATGGTGCGTGATGCACGCGGGTTCACTTCCAGGACATATACATCTTCGTCCTTGATCGCATACTGAACGTTCATCAGGCCACAGACCTCAAGGCCTCGAGCCAGGGCGAACGTGTGCTCGCGAATCTTTTCTTTAACTTCGGGCGAAAGATTGGGCGATGGAATTACGCAGGCGCTGTCACCGGAATGGATGCCGGCCAGCTCAACGTGTTCCATGATCGAACCTATCACGGAGGTTTCGCCATCGGAAATACAGTCGACATCGACCTCGAGCGCGTTCTCGAGATAACGGTCTACGAGTACTGGCCGCTGTTCGGACGCTTCAACTGCTTCGGTCATGTACTTGCGGAGCATTTCTTCATCGTAGACGATGACCATGGCCCTGCCGCCGAGCACAAAAGACGGCCTGAGAAGGACTGGGTAGCCGATCTTGTCAGCGATCACGACTGCTTCCTCGACGCTTGTGGCCAATCCATTCGCCGGCTGCTTGACCCCGACCCTAGTGGCCAGCTCCTGGAAGAACTTGCGGTCCTCCGCGGCCTCGATATTACTCGGTTTCGTGCCGAGCACGTTCACCCCGTTCGCTTCGAGATCCTTGGCCAGGTTGAGCGGCGTCTGTCCGCCAAACTGCGCAATTACACCCTCGCAATTCTCGCGTCGGTAGATGTGGAGCACATCTTCAAGTGTCAGTGGCTCGAAATAGAGCCGGTCACTGGTGTCATAGTCGGTGCTGACGGTTTCCGGGTTGGAATTCACCATGATGGTTTCAAACCCTGCCTCGCGCAGTGCGAAGGATGCGTGGACACAGCAGTAATCGAACTCGATGCCCTGTCCGATCCTGTTCGGGCCGCCACCAATAATCATGATCTTGCGGCGATCGCTGGGCGGTGATTCATTGCCAGTTCCATAGGTGGAATAAAAATAGGGGGTATATGCCACGAACTCGGCCGCACAGGTGTCGACAAGGCCGTAGATCGGCAACAGATCGATCTCTTCCCTTGCGTTACGGACATTCGTTTCCGTGCAATCCAGCAGGAACGCGATTTGCTTGTCCGAGTAACCGAATTCCTTTACCTGCCTGAAGAGTGCTTCATCAGCTTTCAGACCGGCAATGTTCTCCGCGCCGCTGATCTCGTCTTCGAAAGCCACTAGCTCCGACAGATCCTCGAGAAACCATGGATCGATACCCGTAATTTCCCGTACCTGTTCAACCGAATAGCCCCGCTTGAACGCCGCACGAATTTCGAATATCCGTGCAGTGGTCGGCCGCGCCATGTTTACCTTGATCTGTTCGTCTGACAGTGCTTCAAAGCTGCTATCTTTGCCGTCGGCACCGTACCCCGCCCTGCCCGTTTCGAGTGAGCGCATGGCTTTCTGGAACGACTGCTTGAAGGTGCGTCCGATGCTCATTGTCTCTCCGACCGATTTCATCTGTGTCCCGAGCGTATCGTCGGCCGTACTGAACTTTTCGAATGCGAAGCGAGGGACCTTTGTGACGACGTAATCTATTGAAGGCTCGAAGCAGGCTGGTGTCTCGCGCGTAATATCGTTGCGGAGTTCATCAAGCGTATAACCGACGGCCAGCTTAGCCGCGATCTTGGCGATTGGGAATCCTGTCGCCTTGGATGCCAGCGCACTTGAGCGTGATACGCGCGGGTTCATCTCGATGATCACCATACGGCCGGTCTCAGGGTTCAGGCCAAACTGGACATTGGATCCGCCGGTATCAACGCCGATTTCACGCATGACCGCAAGTGATGCGTCGCGCATGAGCTGGTATTCGCGATCGGTCAGCGTCTGTGCCGGTGCAACTGTTATACTGTCGCCCGTATGAACACCCATTGGATCGAGGTTCTCGATCGAACAGACGATGACGCAGTTGTCCTTGTTGTCGCGCATCACCTCGAGCTCGAATTCTTTCCAGCCGATGATCGATTCTTCGACTAGGACCTCCGTGCTCGGGCTGTAAAAGAGGCCGCGTGTAACGATCTCATCGAAATCCTCATCGTTGTATGCGATGCCGCCACCTGTGCCGCCCAATGTAAAGCCTGGCCGGATGATCAATGGATAGTCGCCAATCTCGGCGCGGATCTTGAGCGCTTCTTCCATGCTGTGGGCCGATGCACTCTTCGGCATGTCGAGCCCGATGTTCTGCATTGCCTGCTTGAAAAGGTAGCGGTCTTCCGCCTTTTCGATCACGTCGGCATCGGCGCCGATCATCTCGACGCTATATCGTTCGAGGATGGCGCGCTTATGAAGTTCCATGCAGAGGTTGAGAGCTGTCTGGCCGCCAAGCGTGGGAAGAATCGCATCGGGTCGTTCGCGACGAATCACTTCCTGGAGGATATCGGCGGTGAGTGGTTCGATATAGGTACGGTCCGCGAATTCCGGATCCGTCATGATCGTTGCCGGGTTGCTGTTTATCAGAACGACCTCATAGCCCTCCTCTTTGAGCGCTTTGCAGGCCTGCACGCCGGAATAATCGAATTCACAGGCCTGTCCAATTACGATTGGACCCGACCCGATCAGCATTATTTTCTTTATATCTGTACGTTTAGGCAATTGTCGCGCCTTTCATTGCAGCAGCAATGAAATCGCGGAAGAGTGGATGTGCTTTCAGCGGTGTCGACTGGAATTCCGGATGCGACTGGCATGCGACAAACCAAGGGTGATCCTTCAGTTCGATGAGCTCTACCAGGTTCTCATCGGGCGAAAGACCTGAGAACACCATGCCTTTGCCCGCCATCTCTTCACGATACTTGTTGTTGAACTCGTAACGATGTCTGTGCCGCTCGTTCACTTCCAATCCACCATAAGCTTCTGCTGCCTTGCTGCCTTTGAGTAGATTGCATGGATACGAGCCAAGCCGCATTGTCCCGCCCATGTCGGTGATCTTCTTCTGCTCTTCCATGAAATCGATCACCGGGTGTTCCGTTTTCGGGTTGAACTCCATGCTGTTGGCATCTTTCATGCCGCACAGGTTCCGCGCAAATTCTATGACCGCGCACTGCATGCCGAGACATATTCCAAGGAAAGGCAACTTGTTTTCGCGTGCGAATCTAATCGCGTCGACCTTGCCGTCGATGCCCCGGTGCCCGAACCCGCCGGGTACCAACAGGCCATCGATGCCTTCCAGCAGTTTCTCGGCACCCTGCTTCTCGATGTCTTCCGATTCCACCATGCGGATATTGACCTTTGCATTGTTCGCGATCCCGCCGTGGGTCAGGGCTTCATAGATGCTCTTGTAGGAATCGCGCAGGCTGATGTATTTGCCGACCACTGCGATCTCCGTTTCGCCGTTTGAAGGCGTAATAAGCCGCTTGAGCATTGCTTTCCAGTTCTTCATGTCGAGCGGGTGGGCATGAAGATTCAGCTTCTCAAGGACATAGATGTCCAGGTTCTGCTTCGACAGCTCAACGGGAACTTCATAGATGGAATGCTCAACGTCTTTCTCTTCTATCACCAGGCTGCGATCGACATTACAGAAGAGGGCCAGCTTCTGCTTATGCTCTTCTTCCATGTGATGTTCACAGCGGCAGATGAGCATGTCGGGAATGATCCCTATTGTGCGCAGGATGCCGACCGATTGTTGTGACGGTTTCGTCTTCATCTCGCCGGCTGCCTTTAAATAAGGAACCAGTGTTATATGCATGAAGAGCCCGTTCTCATGACCAATCTCCTGCCTGTGCTGACGTATGGCTTCGAGAAAAGGGAGGGATTCGATATCGCCAACCGTTCCGCCGATCTCCGTTATGGCTATATCGACATCGTCCTGGTCGAGTGACCTGATCGCATTCTTGATCTCGTCGGTGATGTGTGGGATCACCTGTACGGTCTTGCCCAGATATCCGCCCTTGCGTTCGCGTGCTATCACGGAACTGTAGATGCGGCCTGTTGTGAAATTGCTTTCCTGTGTGCAGTCGATACCGGTGAAACGTTCGTAGTGACCAAGATCCAGGTCTGTTTCCGCACCATCAATTGTTACGTAGACTTCACCGTGCTGATAGGGAGACATTGTGCCTGGATCAACGTTCAGGTATGGATCGAGTTTCTGCAGGCGAACCCTATATCCGCGCTGCTTCATGAGGAGCGCAATCGACGCTGCTGTGAGCCCTTTACCCAGCGAAGATACAACGCCGCCTGTCACAAAGATATGCTTGGTCATTCCTACACTTCTCCCTAGGTTGGCGATCAGTTTTGGGGATAATACGGTCTGGCCGGTCCGACTTCAATCGTTCTAAGTCTTTTTTTCAGAGTGGCAGAAAAAACCCAGCAGCTGGCGGGGCGTAGCAAGTTGGCCAGGGCGGCTTGCAGGGCTATTCGTGCCGCTCAAAACCCAGTTCCATAGTGTCATTTTCTAGGGCTTTTTTGTCACCTGCTTCCGATCTGTCGACCGGGTATTTGCCAGTGAAACAGGCGGTACAGTAGTCGTCCGGGGCCTTGAGCGGGGAGAGCAGCCCTTCCAGGCTCAGGTAGCCGAGACTGTCGGCGTCCAGGAATTTCTTGATGGTCTCCAGGTCGTGGGTTCCGGCAATCAGCTCTTCGCGGGTCGGGAAATCGATCCCATAGTTGCAGGGATACGCGCTGGGAGGGCAGGAAATGCGGACATGCACCTCCGCTGCGCCAGCCCTGCGCAGGCTCTTGATGCGGCACTTCGACGTGGTGCCGCGTACAATTGAATCGTCAACAACGACTACCCGCTTATCTTTGACCACGGCGGGCAGGACGGCAAGTTTCAGATCGACGCCATCGGCACGCTGGTCCGCTTCCGGCATAATGAATGTCCTGCCGATATAGTGGTTCCTGATGAAACCGTAGTCCAGCGGGATACCACTGCCCTGCGAGAAGCCCAGTGCCGCCGAATTGCCGCTGTCCGGCACTGGCACAACGATATCTGCTTCCACAGGATACTCCTCCGCCAGCCTTCTTCCGTATTTCAACCTGATATCGTGTACGTTCTCGCCAAAAACGTCGCTGTCGGGGCGTGCGAAATAGACCAGCTCGAAAACACATTGCGCGAGTGGCTTGCGTGGTTCGCGGAAGACTGTGCTGGTCAGCCCTGCTTCGCTGATCGTCACCAGCTCGCCCGGCTCAAGATCCCTGACATATTCGGCGCCAACCTGGCCCAATGCGCAGGTCTCACTGGCAAAAACGTAGCCATCCCCCATCTTTCCGATGGAAAGCGGGCGGAATCCATTGGTATCGCGGGCCGCCATGATGTAGTCCTTGGTCATGATCAGGAACGAAAACGCGCCTTCAAGTTCGCAGAGCGCCCTGGCCACACGTTGTGGCCGGGCCCTGTACATGGGGTCAGCAAGAATGTGAACGAGCACTTCGCTGTCGGTGCTTGTCTGGAAGATCGCACCTGCCTCCTGGTACATCTTCCTGAGCGCCCTGGCATTGACCAGGTTCCCGTTATGGCCGATCGCCCAGATTCCGTCCACACATTCAACTACAAGAGGTTGGACGTTCTGGATCTTGCTGGAGCCGGTTGTGGAATAGCGCACATGCCCGATCCCGATATCGCCAGGAAGATCCGACATCGTTTTGTTCGCGAAGACTTCGTTGACGAGGCCAAGCCCTTTGGTCGACCGGATTTGTTTGCGATCGCTGGTGACAATGCCGGCGCCTTCCTGGCCACGATGCTGGAGCGAGAAGAGCCCTCGCTGAATATGTGCTGCGGCATCCGGTACTCCGTAAACACCGAAGAGCCCGCATTCCTCTTTCGGGTGGTCTGATCCTTGATCGCTCATCATGAAATCATCTCTCTATCTTGAACATTTCAGGCAATGCCCGCTTATGCGCAGATTTAGCGATCATTTCCTTAACTTTGTTGATTGTCTTCGCATCAAATCGGTCTTCGGTACCCGCGTCAATGGCGGTTAGTGCCTGGTCGAGTTCGGCATAGGTAATGCCCAGCTCGTCCTCGTCCGTCTGGCCCTCCCATAGCCCCGCACTGGGTGCTTTTTCGATGATTTCCGCGGGAATACCAAGTTCTGTGGCCAGAGCCAGCACCTCCGTCTTGTGTAGTCCGGCGATAGGCAACAGGTCAACACCGCCATCACCATATTTGGTGTAATAGCCGACCATCACTTCGCTCCTGTTCCCGGTTCCTACAACCAGGTAAGAATGAAGATTGGCGATGTAGTAGAGTGCGGTCATGCGCAGGCGCGGCTTCATGTTCGATTGCACGAAGCCGGGTGATTCAGGCAGAACTTTGAGGAACGAATTGAGAATCTCATCGAGTGGCACAGTCTGAAGTTCAAGATCCAGCTTTCTGGCGGTCAGCTCGGCATCTTCCCTGTCTTTTGGGAGCGACTTGCAGGGCATGATCACACCCAGCACCTTGTCGCCGAGCGCCTTCTTGCACAGCGCCGCTACGACTGCTGAATCGATCCCGCCGCTCATTCCGAGCACGACCCCGTTACATCCGGATTCATCGACCTTCTTCTTGATCCATTCCGGTATCTGTTTTGCGAGCTCTGCTGTTGTCATTTTCTTCTCACTTAGCCAGGAACTGCTCAATGCCGTTGGCCGCATTCCTGCCGTCAGCGATCGCACTGACTATCAGGGATTGGCCCTGTGCTGCATCGCCAGCGGCGAACAATCCCTTGATATTGGTCATGTGATTGTCATTTGTCTTGATATTTCCCCGGTTATCTTTAACCACACCAAGCTTGTCGGTTATCGGGTTTGGACCAGGCCCCACAAAACCCAGTGCCAGCAATGTGAGTTCGGCGTCCACCTCAAAATCCGTGCCATCAATTTCTTCGAAAGCCGATCGACCATCTTCGTCTCTGCCGCATTTGGTCTCGCAGCAATGTAGGCTCGCCAGCTTCCCATTGTTCCCCACGAATTCCTTCGTATTGACCGACCACCGTCGCTCACAGCCCTCACCGTGACTGCTGGAGGCGCGCAGAACATTTGGCCATGTCGGCCAGGGCGTTTGTTCGGGGCGCAGTTCCGGCGGCTCCGGCATGATCTCTAACTGCATGATCGCGCGCGCGCCCTGTCGCGCGGCCGTACCGACACAGTCGGCGCCCGTATCCCCACCACCGATGACGACCACCCGCCTGTCTTTTGCATCAAGTTCGTTCTCGATCGATTCGATCTCACCTGCGTTCATGCGGTTCTGGGCAACAAGATATTCCATGGCAAAGTGGATTCCGCCCAGTTCGCGACCGGGGATCTGCAGGTCTCTCGGTTCACGTGAACCTATGCAGAGACAGGTTGTGTCGAATCGGCTTTCGAGGTAGTGCCACGAGACATCTCGTCCGACGGTGGTCTTCAGCTCGAAAGTGATCCCCTCCCGCGTCATCAATTCAATTCGTCTATCGAGCACCCATTTCTCCAGCTTGAAATCCGGGATGCCGTACCTGAGCACGCCGCCTGCACGTTTCGCACTGTCAAAAACAACAACACTGTAGCCTTTCCTGTTGAGTGTATCGGCCACGGCGAGTCCGGCCGGGCCCGAGCCGATAACCCCTACCCGCTTGCCATTGCGACGGGATGGCGCGTGCGGCATAATGTATTCATCTTGGTAAGCCTTCTCAATAATCGCTTTTTCAACCTGGCGGATGGTCGTAGCTTGATCATTGATGCCCAGGACACATGCGGCCTCGCAGGGCGCGGGACAGAGTCGTGCGGTGAACTCGGGGAAGTTGTTGGTCGCGAGCAGCAGTTCGGCAGCTTCCTGCCAGCGTTGCTGTGTGACAAGCTCGTTCATCTCGGGGATGTTGTTTGCCAGTGGACAGCCATAGCCGTGACAGAATGGCGTCCCGCATTCCATGCAACGGGTCGCCTGCAGTAGAAGTTCCGCTTCGTCCAGTTCGAGTTCGACCGCCTTGAAATCCCTGGTTCGATCTTCTCCGGATCGATAGCCCGGATCCTTACGCGTATACCGGAGGAAGCCAGGTCGATCAACCATCGACGACCTCCTCTCGTTCCGTTGCAACGTCTTCCTTCATCATCTTGCCCAATGCGCGCCGATATTCCATCGGGAAGACCTTGACGAAGGATGGCAGGCAGGCCTCCCAGTTGTTGAGAATTTGTTCCGCACGCTTGCTGCCGGTGTTCTCGAGATGAGCGGCGATCATTGCCTTGAGTTCAGCAATATCTTCTTGCGCTACAACGAGTTCGAGGTCGACCATGTCCAGATTGCACCTGCCGTCCAGAGCGCCGTTGGGGTCGTAGATGTAGGCAAGCCCGCCACTCATGCCCGCGCCGAAATTCACGCCCGTTTCGCCCAGGATTACGACCCTGCCGCCGGTCATGTATTCGCAACCGTGGTCGCCGACACCCTCTACGACGGCATGAACGCCACTGTTTCGTATCGCGAATCGTTCACCTGCCCGTCCGCTGATATAGGCCTCACCGGAAGTTCCACCGTAGAGAGGGACGTTGCCACAAATGATGTTGGCAGATGGATCGAATGACGCTCCTTCAGGCGGTTTCACAATGATCTTTGCGCCGGAAAGGCCTTTACCGAGGTAATCGTTCGCTTCCCCTTCAAGGATCAGTGTCAGGCCTCTGGCCCCGAAGGCGCCGAAGCTCTGGCCTGCAGAGCCATTGAATTCGCAGACGATTGTGTCGTCGGCAAGCCCCTTGTCACCGTACCTACGCGCGATTTCACCCGACAGCATTGTGCCGACAGAAAGATTGGTGTTCCTGACAGGCGATTCGATTGTGACGATTGCACCGTCGTCAAGTGCTCTGCATGCGCGCTTGATCAGGAGCTGGTCGAGGATCCCATCGAGATCCCCATTCTGCCTACAGGTATAGCGGATTGCGGTATCCGGTTGACGGTCAACCCGATGGAAGATGCCGGAGAAGTCCAGGCCTTTTGCCTTCCAGAATTCGATGGCCTTGTTCATTTCGAGGAGATCCGCACGACCAACCAGTTCATCCACCGTACGTATACCAAGGTTCGCCATGTGCTGCCTGGCATCCTCAGCGATCATGTTAAAGAAATTGACCAGGTGTTCCGGCTTGCCGGTAAACCGCTTCCTGAGTTCGGGATCCTGTGTTGCCACACCGACAGGGCAGGTGTTCTCATTACATTTTCTCATCATTACGCAACCACAGACAACGAGCGGGCCTGTCGCGAAGCCGAACTCTTCAGCGCCGAGCATGGCGGCAATTACTATGTCGCGGCCTGTCCTCATCTGGCCGTCCGCCTGCAACCGCACCCTGCCCCGCAGGTTGTTCCGGACAAGAGTCTGCTGCGTCTCTGCCAGTCCGATCTCCCAGGGCATGCCGGCATGCTTGATCGAAGAGAGCGGCGATGCACCCGTGCCGCCGTCATAGCCACTGATAAGGATCATGTCCGCCTTGCCCTTGACCAATCCGGCAGCCACCGTGCCAACACCGGCGCGCGAGACCAGTTTAATCGATATTCTTGCTCTGGGGTTCACATTGCGCAGGTCGAAGATCAGTTGCTTGATATCTTCGATCGAATAGATGTCATGGTGCGGTGGTGGCGAGATGAGTGTGACGCCGGGCGTCGAATAACGGACACGTGCGATCTCAGCATTCACCTTGTGGCCGGGCAGCTGGCCACCTTCACCCGGTTTCGCGCCTTGCGCGATCTTGATCTGGATTTCGCGGGCATTTACGAGGTATTCGGCAGTGACGCCGAAACGACCGCTGGCGACCTGCTTGACCATGCTGCAGCGATTGTCACCGTTTGGCAGCAACTTGTAGCGTGCGGGGTCCTCGCCGCCCTCGCCACTGTTACTCATTGCGCCGAGCCGGTTCATTGCAATAGCGATCGTTTCATGTGTCTCGCGGCTTATTGAGCCGAACGACATTGCTGAAGACGCAAAGCGCTTCACGATCTCTGAGGCAGGTTCGACCTCTTCCAGGGGGACAGGTTCCGCTTTCTTGAACTTGAAGAGGCCGCGCAGCGTTGATTGTCTTTCCGCCTGGTTGTTGATCAGTTCCGCGTATTCGCGATAGGTACTTACGTTGTTGTTGCGCGTTGCCCATTGCAGCTTACTGATCGATTCTGGGGTCCAGAGATGTCGTTCTCCATCGGCGCGATACCTGTAATGACCGCCGCTCGGCAGAATCTGTGAGGGGGTTGGTGAGTTGTCCTGCGCCTGTTCGTAGCGGGCGTTCGCTTCGGCCGCGATCTCGGTGAGACCGATCCCCCCGATTCGTGAGGAGGTGCCAGTGAAGTGCTTCTCGACGAGATCGGAATTCAGGCCGATCGCTTCGAATACCTGTGCGCTTCTGTAGCTGCGCAGCGTGGAAATACCCATTTTCGACATTATTTTGAGTAGTCCCTTGCAGAGCGCCGTGATGTAATTCTCGAGCGCCTTGGTCACCGTTATGTCCTGGTCGAGCAGTTTGCGTGATGCCATATCGGCAATCATATCGAAAGCCAGGTAGGGATTAACGGCCGTGCCGCCGTATCCCAGCAGGAGCGCCACATGTTGTACTTCTCGCGCTTCTCCGGTCTCGACGAGAATACTCATACTCGTACGCAATGATTTGCGGATGAGATGACGGTTCACCGCGGAGATTGCAAGTAGTGCCGGGATAGGCACAGTGTCCTCCGGAAGATCGCGATCGGAAAGAATGATGAAACGCATCCCCTCTTTCGCACGTTTCTCTGCCTCTTCGGAAAGCTCGGACAGTGCGCGTTCAAGTTCCTCTGCGGAACCGCCGGCCGGGAACCCGGTTTTCAGGGTTGTCGTCATGAAATCCTGGTATGTGAGCGATTTCAGGCGCTGCAGATCCTCGTTCGAGAGGATCGGATGCGTCAGCTTGATGAGTCGTGCATTCTGTGGGATCTCCAGCAGGATGTTGCCGCGGTTCCCCATGAATGTCATGAGTGACATGACGAGCTCTTCGCGGATCGGGTCGATCGGCGGGTTCGTCACCTGTGCGAAGAGCTGCTTGAAATAGTTGTAGAGCAGTTGCGGTTTTTCGGAGAGCACGGCAAGCGGCGTGTCGCTGCCCATCGCGCCGACTGGTTCATGTCCTCGCGACGCCATTTGGCCGACTATCATCTGTGCATCTTCACGCGTGTAGCCGAACAGCTTCTGGCGTTGGACCAGGTGTTCCGTGTCCGGCGCAACGGGCGCAACATCGTTGAAAAGACCGTGTAGCGTGATCTTGTTCTCTTCAACCCAACGCCTGTAGGGCTGGTGCCTTGCGTAGCTCGCCTTGAGTTCCTTGTCCTTGATAACGCGTTTCTTGTTGAGATCGATCAATATCATCTCACCGGGGCCAAGCGAGCCTTTCTCTTTGATCTGCGATGCCGGGAAATCCAATACTCCCGCTTCCGAGGCCAGCACCATGAAGCCGTCATTCGTGATCGTGTAACGCGATGGGCGGAGTCCGTTCCGATCCAGCATGGCACCAACCTGCAAACCGTTCGTGAATGCCGTTGCTGCGGGTCCGTCCCAAGGCTCCATGAGCCCGGCATGATATTCGAAGAATCCGCGCAGGTCCGGGCCGATCGGGTACATCGGCCCCCAAGCTTGCGGCATGAGCATCATTGCAGCATGTGGAAGGTCGCGCCCACATGCCACCAGCAGCTCGAAGACAGAGTCCAGGTTAGCCGAATCGCTATCGGCAGGATCTGTTACAGGGAGCACCTTTTGCAGATCCGCTCCGAAGAGGTCTGAGGCCAGGAACTTCTTGCGGGCATGCATTTGGTTGAGGTTGCCGCTCAGTGTATTGATCTCGCCGTTATGTGCGAGATATCTGAAAGGGTGTGCGAGTTTCCATGACGGGAAGGTATTGGTGCTGTAGCGCTGGTGTACGACGGCGACGGCGCTTTCGGTTCCCGGGTCGAGTAGGTCGATATAGAACTTGCCGAGCTGATCCCCCATCATCATGCCCTTGTAGACAATCGTGCGGGATGAGAGACTGGGAATATAGAGTTCGTTGTCCAGTTGGTCCTGCGCCCGTTTTTCGATCAACTTGCGAATCACGTAGAGTTTTCGTTCGAGCACATCCTGTTCAATACCGTCGCCATTATGGAGGCGCCCGCCCGCGTTATCATCCTCTTGATGGAGACGACGGTTTCCGCCGTTTTCCTGAATGAAGCATTGATAAATCGCTGGCATTTCTGCTCTGGCGCTTTCACCGATGGCTGAAGGCTCGACCGGCACTTCGCGCCAACCGATCAGGTCCAGACTTTCTTTGGAGATCACCTCTTCGACGATCTTCTGGCATTGTTCGATCAGCTCAGCTTCTTCTGGGAAGAAGAACATGCCGACCCCGTACTTGCCGGCTTGTGGGAGTTTCATGTTGAGTTCGGCGCATCTATCGCGCAGGAATTCGTCGGGGATTTGCATGAGGAGGCCGGCGCCATCACCTGTTGCTTCGTCACCCGCGTAGGCACCACGATGCAGAAGATTCGTGAGTACAGTGATCCCGCGTTCGACTATCTCGTGAGTAGGTGTGCCACTGATGTTGGCAACAAAACCAACCCCGCAACTGTCATGCTCATGACGGGGGTTGTATAGGCCGTTGGTTATCATCAATGTTTTTGCTGCTTTCCTGATTTTGTTTGGGGCAACTGGGATATATAGGACCTATGGGACTCATAGTGAAGATAAAAAATGGTCAGATATCGGATATCAGAAGTCAACAGTTCCCCCCCCTCCAGACAATTCATCATTTCCTATCTCGTGCTGAGCAGTAACGGCTGTCCCCCGCAGTTCAGAAAAAGCACACCCACACGTTCCTCTTGCTTATACCCTACAGTTCTTTCCGGTTGCACGAGAGGGGCTCGGCGCCGCCGAGGCCTCCCACTGACTAGTTCCCAACAACTGTTCCTACAGCATAAACATCATTTCGCCATACGACGGCATCGGCCAGTCACTCTTCGGCAGCATTCCTTCTAGTGCGTCGGCCGCCGCCCGAAGCTCCGTCATCGCATCAATCGCCTTGTCAGAAGCTCCGTCATCCACGTATTTCTGTAGCTTCTTGATGCCCTTGAGCAGCTCACTGGATTCCTTGCGCACCCCCGAGAGCAGCTCCCTGACGTCCAGCATATCTTCATTATCGATCCGCTCGACATTCTTGATGATATCGGCCAGTTCGCCCTGGTATGCCAGTGCGACCGGCGCGATCATGGTCCTGGCGATCATCAGCGAGCAGCGCGATTCGATGGCAATCGTCTCGTCGTAGATCGTTTGATAGACCTCATAACGCGACGCCAGCTCACGTTTTGTGAGGACCCCGTATTTCTCAAAGAGCGCGCCTGCTTCCGGTGTCAGGAGCGCCTTCAAAGCTTCCGGAGTCTTTCGCAGGTTCGGCAGGCCCCGTTTCTCGGCTTCTGTCGTCCAGTCCGTCTTGTAGTTATCGCCGTCGAACAGCACGCGTTTATGTTTCTTGACGATATCACGCAGTACCAACTGCAGTGACTCGTTCAGATCCTTGCCACCAGCGATATCCGTCTCGACCTTTGTACAGATCTCATCGAGCGCCTCGGCGACAATTGTGTTCATAACGACATTTGGGCCGGAGGAGTTCTGGCTGGAACCTACGGCACGGAACTCGAACTTGTTCCCAGTATATGCCAGCGGCGAAGTACGGTTCCTGTCGGTCGTATCCTTGGGCAAAGGCGGTAGCGGGGAGACCCCTATTTCGATGGTATCCCTCTTCTTTGATGCTTTCCCGTCACCGTTTTCGAGGTCCCTGACGATATCGTTGAGTTGTTCGCCCAAGAATATCGACATGATGGCCGGGGGCGCCTCGTGGCCGCCGAGCCTGTGGTCGTTACCGGCACTGGCAACGGATGCACGCAGCAGCGGTGCATGTGTATCCACACCCTTTATCACTGCGCAGAGCACTGTCAGGAACTTGGCGTTCTCGTGAGGGCTATCGCCCGGTTTCAGCCAGTTCTTGCCGTCAGGCCCGCTTACCGACCAGTTATTGTGTTTGCCCGAGCCATTAACACTTGTGAAGGGCTTCTCGTGCAACAGGCAGACCAGTCCGTGCTTTTCAGCGATGTCCTGCATGACCTCCATCATGATCATATTGTGATCTATCGCGAGGTTCAGCTCTTCGAAGATCGGGGCGAGCTCAAACTGGCCCGGACATACCTCGTTGTGTCGTGTCTTGGCGGGTACGCCCAGACGCCACATTTCTTTGTCCAGCTCGCACATGAACTCTGTAACGCGCCGCTTTATCGGGCCGAAATAGTGGTCCGACATCTGTTGATCCTTGGCGGAGCGCAGGCCGAACAGCGTGCGGCCGGTTTGGATCAGATCGGGTCTCTTTTCGAAGTATTTGCGGTCGACCAGGAAATACTCCTGTTCCGGTCCGAGTTGTACGCTTGGCTTCGCGCCTGTGTTCTCAATGTCGAAGAGTTTTGCTACGCGGCAGATCTGTGATGAGAGCGCGTCAATTGAGCGTAGCAGTGGGACCTTCTTGTCCAATGCTTCACCCGTATAGGAGTAGAATACGGTGGGAACGCAGAGAACAGCGGCATTCTTGCTTTCCTTGATGAAAGCAGGGCTGGTGGGATCCCAGGCAGTGTAACCACGTGCCTCGAATGTAGCGCGGAGCCCGCCCGAAGGGAAGCTCGACGCATCCGGTTCACCCTTGATCAGTTCCTTGCCCGAGAATTGCATGATCACGCCACCGTCGCGATCCGGCACGACGAACGAGTCGTGTTTCTCTGCGGTGGCGCCCGTGAGGGGCTGGAACCAGTGCGTAAAGTGTGTTGCGCCTTTCTCGATGGCCCAGGTCTTCATCGCCTCTGCCACATCATCAGCAATGCTCGCATCCAGCATCTTGCCTTCCCGAATTGTTGCTTTCAGTGATTTGAAGGCGCTGTCCGAAAGGTAGTTCCGCATCGCCTTGATGCTGAACACGTTTTCGCCATAAGAATCAGTTGCGTTTCTCATTCCATCAATTGCCTTATTCACCGTCATTATTCATCCCTTCTTTATGTTCCCTGATGCCAGACTATTCCGCGCCGAAAAAACAGCGCAGATCATTTTCTTCGCATTTGCCATTGCAATTAACGTGCCAACTCATGTCGTTGTGGCTAAAGGAGCTGCTTTGCAGGGCTTTTCGGCATTTTGGGCGCATGGCAGAATCCATATATCCCACATTAATGTAGGGTATGTCACCGCCATACTACAAAGTTGTAACATGGCGTCATTATGGGCCTGCCTGGTTACAGAGTTAGTTGCAGGCCGATGCCTCCATAGAGATCTCTGTCCTGTTCTGACAGGACGTCGTCATCGAAAGAATCTACATATGCAAGAGTGGCGGACAGGTTCAATTCTCTATTGAGGTTGTAAGAGGCGCTAACGCTGAATTGATATTCATGAAGGCCGTCATCCGTGCCTTCAGATGCGTTTTCCTCGGCGTAACCGGCCAAGGCGCCGAGCTTGAGGTCGAACTGTTTGTTGATATCCAAGCCATAGTTCACGCCGAAGTTCGCATAGAGATCTTCAACTTCATCCAGATCGTAATAGCCTTTTAGTCCCACAGACAGGCCGTGGCCCAATTCGGCACCGGTTGTGCCGGCGAGGGCCCCCAAAGAGCCTGATCCGCAGAATGCTCCGCCATTACTGCCTCCTATGCCAAATTCCACTGGATCCGTGAATACATATCAACGAGGAGTCTCACTACATTTATGTTGCGATTCATGCCGTGTAATACAATAATGTATCAAATTGCCATTAGGGCAGGGGGTTGATGTGAAGACTGACAAGAGGCAGGAGCGAAGAGCGAAGCTGGAGCTGGAGATTCTTTACAGGATTTCGCAAGCGATGGCGCATCGACATGATGTCAAGGAGCTCTTGAACGAGGTGCTCGACATCATGGAGACGGAGATGGATTTTTCACGGGGCACATTGACTCTACGCCGGCCCGACACTGACATCTTCGCAATCGAGGCATCGCATGCGCTCTCGCCTGATGAGAAAAGGAAGGGTCAGTATCGGCTGGGTGAAGGAATCACTGGCAGGGTTGCCAAGTCGGGCAAATCAAAATATGTACCCGACATAACGAAAGATCCCAATTTCATTGGGCGTACCGGTTCGCGTAAGCGTGCAAGTGCGGCGTTTCTTTGTGTCCCTATCATCCACCAGCGTCGCGTGATCGGGACCATGAGTGTTGACCTGCCTGTGGCTTCGGAAGATGATCTCAAGCGCGATCTACGGTTTCTTAAGTTGGTTGCTGACATTCTTGCTGAAGGTGTTGCCGGGATCCGGGAACAGTTGGAAGAGCGCACGAGTCTCATGGCCGAGAATGAGCGGCTCCGTGAACAACTTGGCGATCGATACCATCCTGACAGCATTGTTGGCAATTGCAGCAGTATGCAGCCGGTTTATAACCTTGTTCGGCAAGTCGCCCATAGTACAGCCACGGTATTGATCCGGGGTGAATCGGGAACTGGCAAGGAGCTGGTTGCGCGCGCAATTCATTACGGCAGCCCGCGAAAGGATGCGCCATTTATTTGTGTGAACTGTGCGTCATTGCCTGAAAATCTGATCGAGAGCGAGTTGTTCGGCCACGAGAAAGGCGCGTTCACGGGTGCTACCTATCAGCGCCAGGGTCGGTTTGAGTTGGCCAATGGTGGCACGTTGTTTCTCGATGAGATTGGAGACATTTCACCCACTGTTCAGGTGCGTTTACTTCGTGTGCTCCAGGAGCAGACCTTTGAGCGAGTGGGTGGCAACAAGACTGTCAGCGTCAACGTCCGCATAATTGCCGCGACTAGCAGCAACCTGGAGGAGGGGATTTCTGACGGGCGTTTTCGCGAGGACTTGTATTACAGGCTGAACGTGTTCCCAATCCATATTCCTCCGCTCAGGGATCGGCGTTCCGATATCATGCTGCTGGCGGATCATTTTGTGCAGAAATACAATAAGGTCCATGGCAATAAGGTGAAACGTATTTCAACTGCTGCGATCAACATGATGGCGATTTATCACTGGCCCGGCAACGTGCGTGAGTTGGAGAACTGTATTGAGCGTGCCGTATTGACAAGTGCCGATGCGGTTATCCATGGCTACAACATGCCGCCTTCCCTACAGACGAGTGATGAAACTGATACCGCCATGGTTCCAGATGAAGGGGCAAGCTTGCAGGCGATGATGGACTCGTATCAGAAGGAGGTCGTGATCGACGCGCTTAAACGTCATCGTGGGAATGCTACGGCCGCCGCGAGGCACCTTCAGACAACTCAGCGCGTCTTGAATTACCAGATCAAGCGGTTGGGCATTACACCGAAGAATTACCGGACGCTTCGGCGCAATGATTCCCAGTCGTCTCTCTTGTAGCAACCTTCACGAATGAACAGATTCTTGATGCAATAGCCAGCAAGTGGCATCCGGCCATCGAGTGTCTGGCGAAAGAGGGGAGAGAATGAGGGAAATTCAAGTCGCTATCGCGATCATGTGGTTCAAGCAGTTCGATCCGACAAGGAGCATCAAGAAGAATGCCAGGTAGGTTCGTATTTTGGGATTTCGATGGGACGCTCGGCTATTGCGACGGCATGTGGAGCGGTACGCTCGCGGAGATCATGCAGGATGCGGAACCTGGCGCCGGTGTGACGCGTGACGATTTCCGTCCGTTGATAAGCAGAATCTTCCCATGGGATAGACCAGATGAGCCGCATCCAGAAATTCAGGATTCGGAATCCTGGTGGCAGCTGTTGACTCCAGATTTCATTCGTGCCTTTGAAGCCCAGGGCTTGAGTTCAACGCGGGCAACCGAGCTGGCCGCAGAGTTCCCTGCCCGCTATTGTGCCCCGGAGAAATGGCATCTTTTTGATGATACCCTCGCCACTTTGGAGGTCCTGTCGGAAGAAGGTTGGAAGCATGTCATTGTCTCGAACCATGTGCCTGAGCTGGTATCAATTGTGGATTCGTTGGGGATCAAACATTTCTTCGAGCAGATCCATAGTTCAGCGATCACCGGATACGAAAAGCCGAATCCCGAAGCTTTCAACATTGCCCTGCGCGCGATCCCGGAGAATGCCACCATCTGGATGGTAGGCGATAATCCGGAAGCAGACGTGGCTGGCGCAGAGTCTGTGGGAATTCCTGCCATCCTTGTGAGGAACTCCGAGGCCGCTGCATCTTATCAATGTGCAGCTCTGAAGGAAGTGGCGGAGATGCTGTCCGGAGAATAGGCTGGAAAAAGATAAGGGACACACTAAAAGACAAAAATAAGGGACACACAGGAAAATAAGGGACACACAATATATATATTGACTCAGCCCGCGAGGGTTTGATAAGTTGCGGATACTGCATAAATGAGGAGGAGAGCGATGCGAACAGCCAGAGTAAAAGAGGCAGGAGGAGGGTACTATCACTGCATGTCCCGAGTGATAGAGCGGCGATTTGCGCTTGGCAAGCTAGAGAAAGAAGTATTCCGTAAGATGATGCGCAAAGTTGAGGGTTTCAGCGGCGTGCAGATCCTTACCTACACAGTGCTCGATAACCACTTCCACATACTCCTGCACGTGCCCGAATACAAAGAGATATCCGACAAAGAGCTTATCCGGAGGATGAAGATTCTCTACGACCATACATTCGTTAATGCCTACGCCAAGACCCTCAGAAAGGCCCGTAAAGACAAACAGGAAGCCTATGTGGCCGCATTAAGGAAGAAATACCTCTACAGGATGAACGACGTATCCCAGTTCATGAAGAGCCTGAAGCAGCGCTTTTCCATGTGGTACAACAAACAGAACAGAAGACGCGGGACGCTCTGGGAAGAGCGGTTCAAGAGCATATTGGTCGAAGATAGTGAAAATGCCCTGATAATGATGGCCTCGTACATAGATCTCAACCCCGTACGTGCCGGCATAGTCAAAGATCCCAAAGATTATCGATACTGTGGATACGGTGAAGCCGCCGGTGGGCACAAAGAGGCCCGAGAGGGACTGGCCATGATAATGCTCACGCTCGATCAGACAAGCCGCGTGTGGGGCCAGGTGAGCCACAAATACCGCCGCATGCTGTACGTGAGAGGGCAAGCAACAGAGAAGAAGCACGGCTTCTCCCGCAGCAGCGTGCAGAAGGTTCTCGATAAAGGCGGCAAGCTCTCTACATCCGAAGCTCTACGTTGCCGAGTAAGGTACTTCTCTGATGGGGTAGCCCTGGGCAGCAGAGAATACGTGGAAGACGTCTACAGGCGATTCCGAAAGGAAGCGGGTGCAAAACGTAAGACCGGTGCGCGTCCGATGCGACGTGGGCAATGGGGTGGGTTGTGCACGATGAGAGATCTCAGGCTTGAAGTAATCTCGCTTCCTCTGAACTGATCCCGCAGGAATGACGATCCCAGTTTGAAGTGCTCCACAGGTGAACTGTGCCCGTGATGTGCTTTGTGGGCATGATCCCCGGTGCCAAGAGCGCTCAGGCTGCGTTCATCGGGTGGAGAAAGCCACCAGCCTAGAGTGGCGATGGCCTTGTGTGGATGGCGGAGCGTGGCTGTAGGATATATTGTGTGTCCCTTACTAGGAACCAAACCCCACAGTGACAACACTTTCGAAGCCCTCTAGCGCCCATCGCATCCTCCCTTATCAATCACGGAAGCATACAGCATCAGCACTGCCAGCGTAAGCACACCGCAGCCAAGAACCAACGAAGGGGAAGAAGAAACAGAAGAAGGAAGAAGGTCGGACAGCTTCAGGCCGGCGATCCGGAAGTCATTCCAAAACGGCGTTCACAGGTTGCGATAGTACGTTCGTTTGGATTGTGAAACGTTGCAAATGCACTGTTTCTGGCACCCCCTAGGGGAGTCGAACCCCTCTTTCCAGGATGAGAACCTGATGTCCTAAGCCGATAGACGAAGGGGGCACCTGAATGCTTGTGCTTGTGAGTGAAGTTAGCGATTCGTCCGCATCAAGTCAAATCAGAAAATGGCAATATCACTTTGGTTATCTCCTCAGCCCTCGCCCAGTTAGTGAAATATTATTCATCCGCGCGCAAAACGCTGCAAGACAAGGCTGAAAGCACCACTGCGGTCCAAGATAAATGCTGAATTGGACAGAGTGGTGTAAGAACCTTAGGAAACAGGTTCGTCAAATCGAGTTCTCGAAACCAGGTTGTCGTATTATTTTATCGCTTACGTTCAGATGCTGTTCAAGACCAACTGCATTTGTATTGGCGGAGGTTTTTCAGGCTCCCTTTTTTAGACGGATCATCGATCCAGCGCCATAAATCTCGGTAAGTAAAGAGGTTCCATCGCAGTAGCGCCACCAGATTCGACATAGCCCAGCCTCGGGAAACTCCTAAGCCCGGCGAAGCGGAGATACATGGTTGCTTGGGTTGCTTGTGTACGAGAGAAGCTACATGTCTCTGAGCGTCGGATGTGCAGAACGTTGGGTCAGGCACGAAGCACCCAGAGGCGTAGAGCCATAGTCTGTGACGATGAAGACGAGTTGACCACGCGAATTGTACTGCTGGCAGCCTGCGATGGTCGCTGCTGCCTCATGAAGGATGGAAGATAAACCATAAACGAGTAGAAAGGATTTGGAAACAAGCAGGGGTGAAAGTGCCGAAAAACAACCGAAACGGGGGCGTCTGTGGCTAAATGGT
>JAUXFM010000122.1 GCA_030622955.1 Lentisphaerales bacterium | reverse complement strand
GTAGATGTTGCTAACAAGAAACTGCAGGCAGGTAAACGCGAATCGAGCGAGAGTGCACGCGAGATGCTCTCTGCCCTGGAAGAGAGTCAGATCCACGAGAAATTGCTGGAAGATAAGGTCCAGGAATTGCTCAAAGAGGTCGAGACCTCCAATGATCGTTTTGAGGACGCAAGAAAGCACTCCGAGGATAAGAGCAGGGAAAGCAAATCTGCTATGGAGGAGGGGCGCCGTCGTGAGAAAGAACTTAAAACGCGTATAGAGCAGCTCCATGTGGAATCGGAACGAACTACAACACTTCTTTCCAAGGTGAGGGGCCAGGTCGAGAATGAACGTGAGCGGTTCAAGGTTATCCAGGCCGAGAACACGGAGAAAACTCGCGCACTTGGTAACCGCATAGAGTTGTTTAAACAGCTTCTGATCGGCGAATCACGCAAGACTGAAGAGCATCTGGCCAAGGAAAAAGACCTGTTTGGCGAGATACAGTCGACCTTTATCCAGAAGGAGAACGATTACCGGCAGCGTCTTGAAGAGATCCAGACATTGATCGGGCCGGATCTCGAGAAGCAGAAGGAGATGTATCAGAAACGTAAATCGGCAATCGTAACAGCGCGTGAACTTGAGACTGAACTTGAGAAGCGGAAGAACATCGAAGAAGATCTCAGGCAGAAGTACGAGAAGCGCGAGAAAGAACTTACCGACCAGATTGAGCATCTGCAGAAGGAAAGCCAGTCGTATCTCAGCAAGCTGGCTCATGCGGTTCATGAGACTGAACAGTCGAAATCGATCAGTGATGAGATCCAGGAACGAAGCCACAAGGCGGAACAGGATCTTGCGCATCGCCTTGAAGAAGCACAGGAAGAATGCCAGGAGCTTACGCGTAAACTCGGCGAGGTACAACTCAGGCTCGAAGAGCAGACCAAGCTGTACGAGGATGCCAGGGAGCGAGCCACCTCGACGGATGCTGAGCTGAGAGAGCAGATCGAGCGCTACGAAGAGGAGCGCAACGAGTTTCGTGAGAAAGAACTCATGCTCAATACGAAGCTCGATGAGCTGCAGGACAAACATCAGGGCGCTATGAACAAGCTCGATGAGCTGCAGTGGGATACTTCGCAGAAAGAAGAGAGCTACGGCGAGGAACATGCAAGGATACTCAAGGAGAAAGACGAGGCCGATGAGTCATTGAAGCAGGCCGCGCAGGAACTTGAGTCCGTCCGCAAATCACTTGAGCAGAAAGAAGAAGACCTTGAGCGGATGGGTGAACTGCAGCGCACAACGGAGAGTGGGCTGAAGGACAAGGGAGATGTGCTTACGGGCCAGATGGGGAAGATGCGCGAGGACTACGAGGCCCGCATTGATGAACTCAAGGCCGAGCATGCTGAAGCCGCCAAGCAGCGCGATTTGCATATGAGCGCAGAGAAAGTCGCGAAATCTAAAGAGGGCGTGCTCACGCAACAATTTGACCAGACCAAGAAACAACTTAATATCGCAAAAGAAAGCGCGCAGCGCATGCGGGATGAGATAGCCCGCAAGCAGTCGGAACTTGAGAAGCTTGCTGAATCGCTTGAGAGCAGGGATGTCGAGGTCGATGAACGTGTGCAGAAGGCGCGCGCTGATGCCGAAGAGCTGCAGAGCAGATTCGAAGAAGCGGATTCCCTGGTTGAGCAGGAAAAGCAGAGAACGCACCAGAAGGAAATGGAGCTGGCCGAGACAGAGAAGCTCTTCCAGGTGGAGCGCGACGACAGCAAGGAGCGCGAGGAGTCCCTGCAGGAAACCCTTGCGAAGATGCAGGAGCGCTTGCATGAATCCATATCGAAGCTTACAGCGTTTGAAGAACAACGTGCCGAGGAAGAGAAGCATGTGAAAGGTGTCAGCAGCGAGCTTGAACGTAATAAGGAACTGCTCGAGCTTGAGCGCCAACGCTCACGGAAGAGGGAAGATGCTGTCATCGCTCAGCGGAAGCAGCTGGTAGACGAGAAACATGCCGCCCGCGATGCAGAGGAGAAAGCCAAGGTCGTCGAAGAGGAGCTTCAGCAGGCGAACCAGACGCGTGAGTCGCTTGATGTCAAAATTGCCGAGCTTGAAAAGGCAACTGAGAGAGCCAATGAGCAGATTGTTCTCATGAAAGAGGAAATCGCCCAGGAGAACGCGCTCGCCGGAGAAGCACAGAGCGTCAGCCAGCGAGAGAAGGAGGATATGCTCAAGGATCTGGAGCATATACGCGAGGAGCACGATGGTGTGGCTGCTCAGCTGAGGGAGACCGCGCAGGTGCTCGATGAAGAGAAAATGTCTCGCGAGGAAGAGCGTACTGTCAACCAGCAGAAGAGCGAGGAACTCGAGCTTCAGCTTGAACAGATGCAGGAAGAGCACCGTACCGTTATCGCTGAACTGGAAGAGACGCGGGAAGAGCTTGAGAAACAGAAGATCCTGCATGAGGACGAGAAGGAGCGGATCAGGATCAAGCTGGAAGATGTTCAGCAGCAGTCTGATCAGCATGACCAGGAGGGGCGGGCGCTATCCGTCAGGCTTGAGCAGCAGAAGAAATTCTATGATGAAGAACGCGAACAGCGGAGGCAGCGTGAGATGGAGCTGCTGAAACAAAAGAAGCAATTCCAGGATGCCAGCGGTCAGATCAGGCAGAAGGACCAGCTTCTTGTCCAGCAGAAGAAGGTCTCCGATGACGAGATTTCCAGGTGGCGCCAGAAAGAACAGGTGCTTCAGCGTCGAATCGACCAGCTTCAGCACGATTGGCGTTCTGCAAGCAGCAAACTCGAACGCTCGGAGCGTGAGGTGGCCCAGCAGAGGAAGCATGTCCTGAACGAGCAGAAACGCCTGCAGCAGGCGAAGCAGGAGATTCTCAGGCATACGGTGGTGACCGACCGCATGCGTGAATCGAAGCGTGCTGCTGACAGTGGCCTGACCCCGCCCGCACAGCTTGTTGAGCTTGAGAAGGAAGCCGAGAAGGAACTCGAGGAATGGCGGAAGACGCAGAATGACGGGCCCGTCGCAGACGGGGAGCCGGAAGAGGGTGACGACGATAACGGGAAGGGCAAAGGTAAGTTTAGAGCGCCATGGTTGAAGAAGAACAACTAGTGATCCAGGCTCCACCGAAGGTGCTTAAGAAGAAATTCGAGGCGATACGCGAAGAACTGTCGCGTGAGGATCCGGTCGCAACAGAGCAACTGTTCCAGACGGTTGAGAACAAGACCGCACTGGTGCTGGCGCCGGAGAGCTATGCCCTCGACAAGCCGCTCGAATCGCTGCCCGTACTCAAGGCATTCCGAGATTTCCTGGATGCTGAGCGCAGAAGGCATCGTAAACGCATGGTGGCGCTCACTGTTGTGATGGCCTTCCTGCTGCTGGCTGTAGGCGGTGCCGGTTTCTATGTGGGTATGATCCAGCTTGGCAACATGCAGAACGATTATTCAGAACTGGCACGCAAGATAGATGGTGCTGCGGGTGATGCCAATGCGATTAAGACTGATATGGCAACCAGGCTTGCCGATATGGATGCAATAAAGACCCGATTAGCGGGGCAGGAAGATAGAATCAGGGCCACTGTCGATGCCCGGTTACAGAAGTCAGTCGCACAATCCGAAGAGGTTGCGAAGCTTTGCAAGATGGTTGAAGAGCTGGAGACGAAGAATGCGGGACTACTGAGCAATATCGATGGCTTGAACGCGAAGTGGAAGGAGCTTTCGAGAGGGATCGAGATGGCTCTGCTCAGCGATGATCCTGATCCTATCCCTGATGTCCGAGTAGCACGACCGAGTGCGCGACCTGATCGGCTTGCACGAAAAACCAGCCCATGCATGAAGCTGTCAATAGTTCCTGAAGGGATGAAGCGGCCCGTGAATTGGCGGCTGCCACTCTCTACTCAGGAATGAAGAGAACCTGGCCTTCGCGAATTGTATTCGCGTTCTTTAATCTGTTCGCCGCCATTATTGCCTTCAAGGAAGTGCCATAGGCTTTTGCAATTTGCGAGAGCGTCTCGCCGGCTTTTATCTTGTGCTCGCGCCCGAACTCCGACACACCGCCTGTCGAGATTGATGGACTGTTCACAATAGCGGCCATCTTGCTTGCGAGTTTGTCGTAGAGTTTCTGCCTGTCACTTGCACGCGCGGCGTCGATCTGCCTTAGCTCCACCTTGATCTCGTTGAGGCGTTTGCGCATTGCATCATTCTCTGCACGTACAGCTGTGCGCGTGTTGTTCATCCTGGCGATGACTTCCTGTTGCGAAATCTCTAGGGCGGCGATGCGCTCTTTCAGGGCGGCGATGGAGCTTTGAACATGGTCGCTCTCTGCACGTTGTTGCACCTGATGGGCTCGACGCTGGGTTGGCGTGATGCAACCCGTTGCATGCAGAAGCAGGAGAAGCGTTATGGCCGGTAGTAAGCGTGCCTTCATTAACTCAGCTACGTATCATTAGTTTATCGACAGCTCAAGTGAAAAAGTAGGCAAAATCACTTTATGACAAGCGGGTTTTGAGATAGTTTCGTGTGATTTCACGGTGGTTATCAATCAATGACCGAGCACACATATGGCAGGATTCTTGAAGGGAATGCTGAAGAGATAGCGCGTTCCTGCGCTCTTCTTGAGGAGCAACCTGTAGATCATGTTGTACAGCATGAAAAGGACGCTGGCTACAGCATGCGCAGGACCACGCTTGCGAGCCCTGTTAGCGTTACGGGAACGGGCACCTTTCTGGGTCACGAGGAGCGGACGATGTGCTTCCATCCCACGAGCATGGATGGGTGGTGGTTCAAGAGAACCGATCTCCCTGCCTCTATGGCCATAGCGGCCACGGCCAATAATATCTGGAAGACACAGCGCAATATTGTACTGGCGAGTGGTTCACCCCATAACTACATGCGTATGGTGGAACATATCGTGGCACTCCGACTGGGGATGGGACTGGATAATGTCATGATTCGACTGGATTCCGGTGATCCGCCCCTGTTCGATGAGAGCAGCCTTGCCATGGTGAAAGCGATTCGGGCCGCCGGTATCAGGGAGCTTGATCGGCCTGCCTTGTTCGTGACTGTCAAGGAGCCGGTTACGATGGCCGGGCCGAGAGGGAGTTTCCTGGCAATCCTTCCCAGTGAAGGCGCGAAGCCGCGGCTTGATATTGACTGCGCGATTAATTTCAAATCTGCGATCGGTAAGCAGCGCATCCAATTCACTCTGAGCGACAAGCTGTTTGATTACGCGTCGGAGGCCAGGACCAATGCCACGCTCGGGATGATGATCTACTGCAAGACCATTGGAAAGATCTTTGCGGATGTCAGGCATCTCGGTTACACGAACAGGAATATTCTTATTGCCCGACGCCGCAAGTATTGGAACGAGCCGAAGCTTATGCATGAGGGCAGGTCGCTTGAGGCCGTGTGGCATCGCGCCATGCTTGACCTGCTTGCTGCAGTTGCTCTGATAGGGACAGGCCGGCTTGTTGGCAGGATAGTCTCGTACAAAGCTGGTCATACACTTGATGCCAAGATTGTTGCCGCGCTATATCGTGAAGATCTGCTTGAGCAGGTATCATTTAAGGAGTGAGCCAGATGCCAACGAAAACTGTCGCGAAGTCAAAACGGTCGAAGAAGTATCAGCGAAGAACGCTAGAACTCAAGCTCGATAGAGTAACACTTGCCCCGCATGTCACCCGTAGGAGTTCCAAGCGCCTGCTCTCTGCAACCCTTATCTGGCCCAGGCCGGCTATAGCGCAGCGGGTGGACCTGAAGATCCTTGAGTTTGAAAGCGGCCGCGCCAATTTCTCGGGGCTTGCATGGTCTGAGCGGATCATGTTCAAGGAACCCGTTGAAGGTCCTTTCGGCATACTGTTCGATATATCCAGACCGCTCCCGAACAAGACAGTGGCTGCATTCTATCGTCATGTCGGCTCTTCTTTGCTCAAGCTTGCAGGCCAGGTGGCTGGTGATGTCGTTGAGACACGGTTCGCATCCGGTCTCGTTAAGACCCCGTTTGAATTCCTTGCCAAGCTGGTTGGGGCCAAGCCGAGCAAGAATGAGAATATCAGCGCGGGTGATGCGAGTCGCGATCTTGACGTTGCCGCATGGCGGGCAGGGGTGCGTAAGGCATTGCGAGTGAATCTGATGCCTGTTGAACCTGAGAAGAAAGGCAAGCGAACCCGCCATGCCGAGAAGCCTGTTGCGAAGGTATCCTTCTCCGGTCGCGTCTACTGACTGTTACAGCCGCATGTGTCCCGGTCCATATTTATTCCTTACCCGCATTGTTCATGAATGATCCGAAAGACTAATAATTCAGTGCCGGGCCGTTCGCCTATTCCTTGGTCTCTGCCAGAATCTGAGCGTCCGGGATATCTTCAATAGCGTAGAGCTCTTTGATCGGTTCTTTAACCAGCACGATAATCGTGAAAATTCCGAGCGCCGTTCCGAGCGGTGCGAACGCACAGAGGATTGCAGCGATTACGAGCGAGAACACCCTGTTCTTGCGGTTTGCCAGCTTGCGTCCTGAGATGATTACGCAGGCAACGAAAGCCCATACGAGCAAGAGCGCAGTTACAAAGACCAGTGCCATGATCCCTCCAGCAATGGCCGCGCCATGAGATGCAGGATTCCCCTGCACCAGCCCGCCGATCAATAAAGCTATGCCCATTATCGCGTGTATGCCTGGGAAACAGCAGGAAGCGATTGCAATCAGTCCACCCATTACATAATGGAGGATTGCCAGCAGGTTAAGTTGTTCGTCATTGCTCAAATCTCATCCGCCTTCGTCTAATGATTTGTGAGAGTATAGGCATTCCGGTATTGCGGGGGAAGCTATTTCCAGTGTGGCGGGCATATGCTGATTGCGCATGCACTTGCTTGACGTGCATGAATCGGTTGCTTAACCTTTAGCCAGTGCCGGGATGGTGGAATTGGCAGACACAAGGGACTTAAAATCCCTTGGGCTTCGGCCCGTGTGGGTTCAAGTCCCACTCCCGGCACCATATCGGCATGGCGGTGTCTCCTTACCTTAGTTGGAACCGCCGTTCTTTCTTCCACCAAGTAAATTAGAAAGATAAGGGTCAGGTCTAAACAATCAACAATAGGGGTTGACGCTGTTCTGAGTGAGCTGGTAGGC
>JAUXFM010000139.1 GCA_030622955.1 Lentisphaerales bacterium | reverse complement strand
TTTCTGGCGTATGCTGCGTGATGGCTGCTATGAACTCGCCTGCTTGGAAGATTTCGAAATTACGCTTTGTCTTAGCGTGCATTCTGGATCGGTAGATCACGGTGCCGTTTTCCTCGTTATATGTCATCTTCTGTTCGGAGAAGGGATTAGCCGCCAAAGCGTGCAGATGGCAGTTAAATTGGTGGTGTGTGGGCGCTCATAGATGGGCGTCCCTATCCCGATGCATACCGCACTAACTGTGCGGCAGGGCGTCAGCAAACGGCAAAGCTGGCGTGACAACTGTTATTCCCTGTGTTTTAATTATCCCGATTGTGCCGCTTCGGCTGGCGATGAATCTTCCATGAATGAGGCATGAAGCAGATGAGCAGATTTCTTACCGTTTGTGTTTTGTCAGTACTTGGGGTGGCAGGCTGTGCCGGGATACCGGGTACCGATAATGAAACGACTACACGCCCAGTTAGAATGTTAACAGTTTCGAATGGGCCGCAGATTGTTGCCATGAAAGTAGTCAAGATCAAGCCCGGCGACCATTGGCGTGCCGTAGGTTCGCGATGGATGCGTGGTTTCGGCGAATATCAAAAGGGGCTCAAGTTGAAGGGGCGCGGGTTTGAACTGAAATCGCGTAAGATTAAGCTTACGAAAAAAGACGGCAGGATATGGTTCGACAGCAATGGTGACGGTACGTTCGACATGGATCTGTGCGAGATGAGGCAGGGTGTCGAGGCATATATTCCCATCCCCATCACGTTGGACGGCAAAACTACAAGTTACTATTTCTGGATCAAATTGGGCGAAAGAAACGCGAAGCCATACATCTTGACAGGCAGCGGCTGCTGCCTGGAGGCGAACGTCAATGGTGTAGTTATTCGCTTGTTTGATCATAACGGGAATGGCCTGTTCGGCGAGAAGGGGCAGGACCGCATCCAGATCGGCACGCAGGAGCCTATAGCATTTGCTGGCACAGTTACTGATGGAAAAGCGATCTACAGCCTTGCGATGAAGATGGGCAGCAGGCAGCTGGTTGTTGAGAGAACAGAAGATAAAGGGGTTCCTGCGACGATCAGGACTGGTGCCCCAAAATGGAAGATTCTGGCGCTGCTGAAGAACAAAGATAAAGACTTCACTTTCATAAGCAAGAACGGCGAATCAACTGTTGTGCCGACAGGTGAATATGTTCTGGAGCATGTTGAGCTGACTCTGGCAGGGCAGTCGGGTCGAATCTATGCGTCCAATCGAAAGCGAAGAGCCACAACACTGAAGATATCCGAGAAGACTTCGGATTTCGTCATGGGCCCACCATTCAAGGATCTGAAGGTTCATGCCAAACGCAACAAGAATGGAAAGATCATTCTAAGCGATGCCACCATGTGCGGACAGGCCGGCGAGATCTACCGTGCCCAAGATCTGATCTATGGCAGTCACATGAACACTGCGACATTCGGGTTGTACTTGAAATCGGGTGATGAAGAGAAGCACCAGTTCGATATGGAATATGGTTGAAGCGATCTATGCCGGAGTTCCGTTGGAATTCCTGAAGAATGGAAGGATCGCGACAATTTGGAATTGGTTCTGAAATATCAGGACAAAGCGAGTGGTCAGAAGCTTGTTGATGCGATCAAGATCAGCGATCTGTCCGGCCCGAAGTAACAGCTTGCAACATGCCATCGCGAACCTGCGCATAAGCGTGTAGCGCGCTTAGTATGAGTCATATGATGGATGATATCTCAATTATATTCGATCTATCCGATGTTCTGATCCGCGGAATTATCGGCATCGAACGTATTCTCGGCCCGCGTTTCGAGGAACCGGAACTGGACACCATCATCAAGCTCAGTCGCGAAGGTTGCGCAGGGTAAGCTGCGGGCAGGTCTCCGAATTGGTACGGCTGGGAAGCCAATTAATAAAAAACCGAACTTCATAACGTTCGGCAGAAAGCCCCGGGAAACGTGGCAATTACAGCCTCCCTGCATTGCGCATAACATCAGCCATGACATGCCTCAATTCCTTTGATGTTGCCGGCTTGCTCATGATGCGGGTGACCCCTTGGGGCAGCCATCCCTTGTCCTTCATGATATCGCCAAACCCAGTCAACATAATGACAAGTGTTTCCGGCCTATGCTTTGCGATTTCTGCTGCAACTTCATCTCCGCCCATCAGAGGCATGGCGCGGTCCGTAATGACCAAGTCGAATTCTCCTCTGCGGAATAACTCCAGCCCCTCCTGCCCGCCCGGAGCCATCTCTACGGCATGGCCATCAGCTTGCAGGAATCGGGCAACAAGGTTGAGGGAGCGCGCTTCATCATCAATGACCAGGACGCGGATTGGCGGTATTGGTTCAGGTTCCACAGCCGGTTCATCCTCTGCACATTCAATCTCAACAGGCACGGGAAAGTGCATTCGCACCGTTGTTCCCGCACCGGGCTCGCTATTGATCTCTACGCCTCCGCCATGCCGCTTCACAATACCATGTACCATCATTAACCCCAGACCTGAGCCCTGTAAACCTTTTGTGGTAAAGAACGGTTCCATGCAACGGTTTACGCTATTCTCATCCATGCCCATTCCTGTATCGCGAACCTCAGACACAACACCTTTTCCATCCTGCAACTCCAGGCTCAATGTGATTGTCCCTCCGTCGGGCATGGCGTCCACTGCGTTGAGAACCACATTTGTGAACGCCTCACGCAATTCGCTTGTGTTGCCTTTGATCATCGGCACATCCTCAAACTTTGTTGAAATTTCAATGGTGACCCCCTCGCTGCTCCTTTCGGCTTTCCATTTAGGCATCGTTATTGAAACAACGCTTTCCATCACCTTTGCCAGTTCTACCATCTGATATTCCATTTTGCCTTCTTTGTAAATCTCTCTCAGCCGCCGCACGATATGGCGTGCATCGTCACTTGCAGATTTAATCATTTCCAGCATGTGAATGGTTTCCTGACGATCATCCAACGCGTCCGGATCGGACAGCAGTATCTCGCTGAATCCCGCGATTGGCATGAGTACATTGTTGAAGTCATGTGCCACACCTGCTGCAAGTGTAGCTACGGCTTGCAGCTTCTGGGCCTGCCGGATCCGGATTTCCTGAGTAATGCTCTCGGTGATGTCACGCACGGTTGCCTGGAGCATGATCTTGCCTCCCAAGGTAATACGCGATAGCAGAACCGTTGCCGGAAAATGTTCGCCGTTAAGCCGCTTGTGCGTCCATTCAAAGAAGTGAGATCCCTTCTTTATGGCCGTCTCTATCATTTCGCGAGCCTTATCCTTCGAGGATGCGCCATCCGCTTGATATTCAGGGGAGAACTCCCAGGGCGCTCTGGACGTTAAGTCCGCTTCATTACGCGCGTCAAACATCTTTATGGTGGCAGCATTGCCAGACGTGAACTTCCATGAAGGTGGTTCCAGGAGCATCACGGCATCGCGCGAACTATCGAACAGCACCTTGAACCGTCCTTCAGTTCTCATGCGCTCAGTAATGTCGCGTGCTGTTGACAAAGCGCCGGTGACATTCCCGTCCCTGTCCTTGAGTACCTTGCACCACCAGGCCAGGAGCCGCTTCTCTCCATCTTTCCGCCTCTGCCAACTTTCGACATATATAGCATCTTCTTGCCCAGCAAAAACCGGCTGGACAATATCGTATGTTGTTTGCTCGGCCTCGAAGTAATGCGCTGCCTCTTTGCCAATCACGTCCTCACCAAAAAACTGTCTGCCCGCATCGTTGCACCATGTGTAGACTTTCTTCTCGTCCACCTCCATGATGATGTCCGGAATGGAGCCGAGCATCGCTTCATTCCGCGCAGATAACGCTTGTCGTTGTTCTTCCGCTAATCTGCCAGCAGTCACATCCAAAAACGTTGCCAGCACCATATGTTCGCCCTCAATGAGAACCCGAGTCGTTGATAGCAGGAACACAAGATCCAGAACCTTGTCATCTCTATCAAGTCGAAGCATGGCGTCCACACTGTTTTGCTGCTCACCTGTATGCAGTGTGCGCATTACGCTCTGGTGGACTGGGCATGTTGAGCAAGCAGATCCGAACCCGCATCCTTCTGGACTTTCCTGATGATTGACACAGTGTAATGCATCTCCAATCCGCAATCCGATCAGATCATCTACTTCCCGGCCGATCGTAAGGGCGCCAGTTGCATTTATCATTCTGAGTTTGGCGTTCTTGTCGATGAGTACAGTCATCAGTGGTATACTTGCGTAGATCGACGAAAGCATCTGCTCTCGTTCCCGTAGACTTGTTGTCCGCTCTTCAACCAAGTCTTCCAGATGATCGCGGTAATCTGTTAATTTTCTATTCGCCGTTTCCAGATTTATCGCCATCTGGTTGAAAGAAAGAGCCAACCCTCCGATCTCGTCAGTTCTGCAAACGTTGCTTCGCACCGTGAGATCGCCGGCGGCCATCAACGTCGTTGATTTGTTGAGGCTCTTAACGGGAGCAGATATGCGCCTTGAGATCATCAAGGCGGCGGCAATCAGGAACAGGATGGAGAACAGATATACAATCAATGATCGTTTTCTCAATGCATAGACAGGCGCATATATTTCTTCTATATCCTGCTTCACCACCATGCCTATTCTCAAATGGGGCAGATATTCCCATGCCGCCACAATTGTTTTGCCCCGATAGTCAACACATAGGCCAACCCCTCTTTTCCCCTGAACGGCTTGCTGAATAGACATGGATTCACTCGAACCTATATCGATTGTTCTATTGTATGCCGCATGCGGATCGGATCGCAGCGGATTCAGAAATATCGCCTGATTTCCGATCCTGGATGCTACAATCGTCTCGCCCGTCCTGCCCAACCCTTTGCGCTCCTTGAGCATCTCATAGATTGCTTTGGTGTCCATCTGAGCGGCCAGCACAGCAATAATCCTGCCATCCTTATAAACTGGCGCACCAACAAATGCGGCCGGCTGTCCCGAGGGCTCGTAATACCGAAAATCCGATATCGAGCTTCCGCAAGAAGCTATTGCTTCATTGAAGACATTCGCCAATTCTGACTTTTCACAAGGACCCGTCTTCAGATTGCCCTCAAAATCGGATTCATGACCTAGCGAGAAAACAACATCCCCGGCTAGAGAAACAATGAACATGTCATAGCTTTCCTGTAACTCCATACAGCGTATCAGGTAGGGTCTGATCTTGCTGTCCAAGGCAGCATATTCCGCGGAATCCACACCGCTACTGGTGAATGCCTTAATGAGATCGACTGAGGCATCGACAAGGAAAGGGTTCTGCGCGAGTTCAGAGACATCATTTCTCCTCGCCAGAAAATAGGCATTGATATGCCTGGCTTTTCTTTCGCAGATGGATTCGAGATTACTTTCTACGGAGGCCTTAATTATCTCAACAGAATTAATGTGATTCAGGTAACCGAGAATAATCAAGGGCAACAATCCCACCAGCAGAAAAGAGCACACCATCCTCTTGCCAATACTAATTTTCATGATCTTCATCTTTAACGGTGACTTCGCTTATTGCCATTGTTCCCGTCAGCGAATGGAGTATACCAACACGAATCGTTGGATCTGAAGGACCTTGGTGCTTGGCAAGAAAAAGTGCGGCAATCGTAACAACTTTTTTCATTTGTGTTTATCTCCAAGAACTGGGCGCATCGTATTCGTGGAGTTTCTCCAGCGGCAATAGGCTTTGCTGTTATCATAATCGAAGCTTGCTGGAATTCCAAGCGTATTATACGGAAACCATAGGAAAAGGGGGAAAAGGGGTCAGTCCTATGTTTTAAGTAAGTATTGACGGGGTTGCTTTCTTTTGGTAGCGACTCGGGTATGGCGAGAAACCCTAGAATTGAGTATGCGGGCGCAGTTTATCATATT
>JAUXFM010000003.1 GCA_030622955.1 Lentisphaerales bacterium | reverse complement strand
TTGAAAGCGCTGAACGTCTTCTGCGTCGGCAGTCAGCCCCTGCGAAAGAATCTTGATAGCGACAATTCGATCAAGCGAAATCTGCCGGGCCTTCCAGACCGAAGCCATTCCGCCCTCGCCATGCTTCTCTATGAATTCGAAGCCTGATAACTGGGGCAATTCATCCATAGATAGACCTACTTATTCACTTTCTTGCCGTCTCCCTTGCACTCCCGGCAAAGAATCTGCCCTTTGCCGCCGCAATAGGTGCATTTGCCTTCCTTATAGAGCCCGGATCCATTGCATCGCCGACATGCCGACATGCCTTCTCCCCCACATTCGCTGCACTGTGCGCGTTCGCCCAATCCCTTGCAGGTTTCGCACACAATCGCTCCTCCGCCAAGACATTCACCACAATTAACGCGGCTGTATCCCAGGCAGGTAGGGCATCGCACCTCTTTCATCCGGGCCTTTCCGTTAAGCCCATCCATGGCTTCTATTTGGACCCAGCCTTTCTTGCATCCATTGGGACACTCGACCCTTCCAGTCCCCTTGCACTTGCTGCATACCACCTTGCCGAAGCCAAGGCATGTACCGCAGGGCGCGGCCTGTGCACGTCGCAACAACACACGCTGCTTCATTGAAAGTTTCGCTTCATCATGTACCGGAAGCCAGGTATTCCCCACAGGGACATAGCGGCGGGCCTTCTGTAAAAGTTCGTAGGCCTTCCTGGATCGAGCCATGGCCGCTCGAGCTTCTCTGATCGCAGAAGAAGCATAACTAGCATTTGAGCGTTTCAGCAGATGAAGAATCCTTTCGGATCGCGTGCCTGCATTCTCCAGGGTGAGCAGGTTAAGCGCCATTGCATTCTTGCAGAACAACTCTGCAAGGGCACCCATGTTTTCAGCAAGGTACTTCTCCGTCAGCTTGAGTTCCATACTGATGATGGCTGATTCAAGATGATGATCAACGGCTGGTTGATTTGCAAGAACAGGGGCCCCAGCCGATTCCTTCGGTTCCTCGCCACCCGGATCGGCATACTTCGTTGCAGCAGGGAATGAAGCTCCGCAATGACCACAGACAACGGCATCGTCAAGCCGCTCGTGTCCACACTTGCCGCATACGGCAATCACCGCAAAAGCTGCAACGCAGCAAAGCGCAAAGAAAGCGCAAGCCATCAAAGGCACAACCCGACGCTTGTATGTAATCGCTTTTATATCCATCTCTATGAAAGGTTTGTGTCTTTACAACGGAAAGTCAAGCTGATATGCTGATCATCATGACGCTATATCATAAAGTTATATGCTGGCTGCAACGGATCTCGTCATGCAAAGCTGCGCATACTACCGAGATGCGGACCCGCAAGTCCGGGCAGGCGATGATTGAATACGCTATAACCGCCGGGATCCTGCTCTCGCTCTTGGGCGTTATGTCGCTTTTCCTCTACATTTTCAACGAGCATGGTGACCGCGTATTGAAGCTCGCAGCATCGGATTATCCGTGATTGGCCATTACAGCGCTACGAGCGCAACTTTTTTGACACGCTTGATGCAATAGTTATTGAAATAGCAACGTTATATTTGTCAAGGGATCGGTTAATTATTCCCGGAGGGGGTACATTGTGAAAAAGACGTGCAATAGAAAGAGCGGCCAGGGAATGGTCGAATACATCATAATCGTTGTCATCATTGCTCTGGCGGCAATTGCTGTCTTTGGTGTTTTTGGTGATCGTCTTCGTACTCTTGTTGGCGGCGCAGCTGCCGAACTCGGTGCGGATTCAGGCGATGTCGATTCGGCTATTTCGACATCATCCGAAGACATGTTCAGGTCGGTAGACGAAACAGGAATAAATTAGCGGTTCCCGTCCTTCAGACTTGGCAATGTAAATCTACCATACTGTATGAGAGGCATTGATGTGTGCTCTTAAGAGGCCAGCCCTGTTCAGAATGTCCGGCCGAAGCGGGCAATCTATGGTAGAGAGTTGTATTGTCATGGCGATGATGAGCCTCATCTTCTTCGTGATGCTCCAGATTTCCCAGCTCTTCGCAGCACAGGAGATTCTGGACTATGCGGCCTTCAAAGGTGCCCGGGCCCGAACCGTGGGATTTAACGATTTCATGGTCTACAAGGTCGTGCGTATCGGTTCAATCGCCAATGCGGGCAAACTCTCCAACCCCGTATTCCAGCGAAGCAGTCCCCTTGCTGGGCAGATTGACTCCCTCGATGGCGGCGACCTATGGCAAATGGCCGTGATTGCCTCACCGGGATCGGAGCAGTATGAAATCGAAAGCTCCCGGATACCCGAGTACCTCGCTGCAGAACACTGGGGCCACCTGCAGTCAGTGCTCGATTATGAGAATTGGAACAGTATCCACGCCTGGAACCCGGCCGCCGTGCAGGCCAAGGAGATAGATTTCAACACGAGCCAGGACGTACCGCTATGGGTTCCCCTGCATAAGGCATTTATTGATGCCGACTCCATTTCAATGCACGGCGAATCACGCATCGAGAATCACTCTGAACTTTACCTGGAATAGAAGGTCAAGGAGCAACAGGCAGGAATGAGAGCATACCAACGCAGCCAGCGCAAAAGCGGCCAGACAATCATATTCGTCATCTGCGTCCTCGTAATCCTGACCTTCATACTGTTCTGGAACTTCGACCTTCACAAAATCCTGCACGTCAAATTCCGGAGCCAGAATGCAGGGGATTCTGCCGCCCTGGCAGCTGCACGATGGCAGGGCATAAGCCTGAACATCATCGGGGACCTGAACATTATGCAGGCTGCCGCACTCACGGGCAACGACACTGATTCCGCTCAGGCAATTGCCGGCCTCCAGGCCCGCCTCTGTTACGCGGGACCAATGACTGCGTTCGCCGCCGCGCAGCAGGCCGCCAAGAACAACGGGATGTACAATAATGACGACTTCACCGAATACCTCGAGGAGCACTGGGCCAGAGTCACGTATGACTATCCAAGCATGACCGACGGCAGCGGAAAGATGCTCTTTCCAGAACCCTACCCCGGTGCATGGGAGGACTACTCGGACATGCTATCCCTCTTCGTCGATGATGGTATAGCGGCAGCACCCGACAATGCGACTCTCTACGGCGATGCCATCGGCGGGCACATGCTCTACAACATGGCGTTCTACAATGCCATTGCCGGCGGTAGCTGGTGCTGGTTCTGGCACAATGCCATGGACACACTCGAGGAATACACCGATTACAGGTGGTGGGATGCCCTCCCCGTACCCCCGCATGTGCAATACATGAACGCCGAAATCTTCGGGTTGCGCCTGACAGCTATCAGTGTTGTGGACAGCCTTGATCTGATCGACAATATGAACGAGTTGAGCACAGAGCGATCACTAACAGCAGCCGAGATAACCACGAATATCTTTAATTTCGCTGCGAACTGGTACTGCTACAACAGCAGTGGATGGGCGCCCTGGGAGACGCTCTACAACTTTGACGGATACGAATTCCCATGGCTCGACGGCTTTGAAGTTAAACCGCAGTACGAATATATCGGCGCAGACGCTGCCATCAGGCTGGAGCTCTCAGCGGAACGCCTCTCGCCCGGCTCTGCAGATAGCCAGATCACCTGGACATCAGCAGCCAAACCTTTCGGCTACCTCAACGACACTGAACGTCCCAACGAATACGATGTTGTTCTTCCAGCCTTTCACGATGTCCGCCTGATCCCCCTCGATGCCTGCACTATGCCTGCCGGCGGAGCTTACAACCTGCGCTGGCGCGAGCATGTGGAGGATCACCTCCCAGAATACATGGACAGGGGCCTCAGCGGAATCACACTCAGTTGCTGGTATTGCGCCCAACTCATAACATGGGAGAATGATGCATGGCGCAGGGTCGGCATCAGCTGGCTTGAAGTCAACAGCGCACTGTGCAACATACCAAGTGGTGCTGGCGGCCACAGTAGTGGCGGCACGAGGAGAGGACATTGATGGCCATTTTGCATTTCAGGTTTAGGACCTCGGAGTTCGGATCGAAAGTCACGTCAATCTACAGCTCTCTTACGCAAATCCACAATCGAAGCGGTCAGGCAATCGTTGAGTTCGCCGTTTGTCTTATCGTCGTAGTGGTAGTCATCACAGGCCTGATTCAGATCGGACTCCTTGGCTATCACCACACACAAACGATGATTGAGGCCAGGGAAGAGGCCGGTGAGGCAGCTATGCTGGAAATCGGGCTTTCCGAAGAATCGCCCGAATACCTTGTCAACTGGGAGGAAGGCGGTGACGAGCGCAAATACTCTCCCGATGATGAACCGGTGCAAGGGAACGTAGGCTATCTACAGTCTCGCATTCTTGCGCATGCCCAGCCTAGTGACCTTTCGTCATACCTGCCCAACAACGAGATCTCGTTGCTGGCTGACTCCCCTCTCCCACACTATGAAATGGGCCTCGTCAGCGGAACAGATGACCGAACGCTCGATCTTCTGCCGGGTTTCTCTCACCTGATCAGCGGATCAGACTCAATAGAGGTCAAGTCCAAGGTCTGGATGACCAGGACAAAAGGGATCTATTGAAGACGCCACACCAGCGACTGATCATAGCTGCGGCATGTCTCTTTCTTTCCCTCTGCATCGCCGCACAGTCCCGTGTCTTCATGCGGTGGCGCAATACACATCTCGCCGCACTTACCTCCGAACATATGGGCGGGCGACTGGCGCATAAAACCACCGTTAACATCAATGGTGGTTCGGGAATACTCGCGGTCGCAGGGTTCGAGGCCAAGCCGCGCAGCATCTTGGCAAAGCTCAAGAAGCAACACAAGGATGCCGGCAGCTTCTTCTATGGCGGCAGCCTCATGGGTTACGCCATCATAAAGGGCGACGGGATGGTGACCAGGATTCTGCTGGTCACAATGCAGGACATCGAGAAATGCGTGGCATTCGGAATCCAACAAACGGAGGCCGACTACATGATTTCCATCAAGCCGCCGCATAAGCACCTACTGAAACATGTCCCCGCGTTTCCCGGATCGACCCCAACGTTCTTCATGCACGCTGAAGAAACAAATACCCGAATAGCGATATCGACAGTGAACACGGAACCTGAGATCGTCCGCAAGTTTTACGACGGCACGCTCAAAGACAAGGGCTGGATCTCACCCTTTCCTACATCCGATAGAACAGAAGTGATACCAGCAACCATTATCAGGCTCAAGGGCGACGATGTCTGCTGCATATCAGTCGAAGATTCTGGTGGCCAGAACGGCAGCACGATTACTATACTATACAAAACGCTCCAGGTGAAATAGCATCACCAGAACAGGCACAAGGAGACAGCAAAGAATGAAACAGAAAATGATCCCCATCATTTCGGTGGTTATCGGAATCGTCGCAGCAACTCTAACAGCACAATTCATGAAGAAGAAGGATATCGAAGTGGCAAAGGAGATCGCACGGGTCCGGACTCTCCTGCAAAAAGTTGAAATCATGGTTGCCTCGAAAGATCTCCCAACTGGAACACGCCTAACGACAGAGAACATGAAAAAAAGACAGGTTCCCAAGGTCGGGCTGAAAGATGACGTACTCATGGCCAAGGACGGCACAACGGTACTAGGCAAGAAACTGCGCTGGAGCGTCAAGAAACACAACCTGATCACATGGAACGACATAGAGGGTTCGGACAAACCCCATTCAGGGCTGTCCCCAATTATCAATAAGACCAAGAACCTGCGTGCGGTTTCGATCGCCGTCAGCGGCTCGGCTGCCGTCAGCGGCATGATCCAACCCAACGATCACATCGATGTACTAGGCACATTTACCTTTGCGTCCAAGACCATCCCCGGCGAAATGGAATCCGTTACGCTCACCATGCTTCAAGATGTCACAGTCTTGGCTACTGGCGACAGGCTGGCAAAGCCCAGCACGTTCGAGAGATCAAGACGATCGAAACGTTCGAGTGGGTATAGTACGGTCACAGTAGAGGTCACCCCGCAGGAAGCTGAACTGCTCATCTTCGCCCAGAATGCGAAGGGCAAGCTGAGCCTCAGCCTGCGCCACCCCGACGATGTGCATTACATTAAGACACTTGAATCCGTCAACTTCGAGCACCTCGAGAAACGCATCCCAGAGTACAACACCTACAGGCAGCGCGAAATTCGCAACAATCCAAGGGTCAGGTAGATTGTAGTATGAGTGAGACATTCAAACTGGAAATATGCGGGCCCGGCAAAGAACCACGCATCCACGATATTGTTCCCGGGGTCTATTCGATCGGCTCCGATGAAGATAACAGGATCATGCTGCCGTCGCCCGGCATATCGCCAAGCCACGCGCTCCTTGTAATACGAGAGGACTCGCTCTCAGTTGAAGATCTTGGCAGTGAATCGGGAACTTTCGTTGATGGTGTAGTCGTAAAGGGAATGCAACCACTGATCCCAGGCCAGTCGGTCACAATCGGCCAGTTTGCACTCATCCTGCGTGACGGCAGCGCTGCACCCGCTGCGCCGACACCGGTACTGGAGGAGATGCCAGCCGTAGAACCGGCACCAGCCCCAACCCCGGCGCTGAAACCCGAGCATGAGCCAGCACCGGAACCGGCTACCATTTCAGTGCCGGAAACCTCTCCCGGCGATGTAACCGCCTTCAAGAAGATTAAGCAATCTGTGAAACAGCAGATTCACAAGGAACTCGTCGAGAGGCTCGATCTGAAGCGGCTCGCCGCGACACATATCGGCGAGGATGCATTGCACAAACGCGCCCATGACACACTCGAAGGGATCGTGAAAGACGTCTGCGACAAGCTGCCAGAGGGCATTGACCCAATGGCGCTTGTTAAAGAGGTCTACGACGAAGCCATTGGGCTTGGCCCGCTTGAGGATCTGATCGACCAAGATGACATTACCGAAATAATGGTCAACGGCCATGAGCATGTATATGTTGAACGGCGCGGCAAACTGGAATTGACCGATCTTACATTCCTCAACGACGCATCCGTAACAGCAATCATCGAAAGGATCGTATCTCCTATTGGTCGGCGTATTGACGAGAGCCAGCCATATGTCGATGCCAGATTGAAGGATGGTTCACGTGTCAACGCAATCATCGCACCGCTATCCCTTATTGGACCATGCCTTACGATCAGGAAGTTCTCCAAGATCCCATTCACTGACCAGGATCTGGTGCGATTCGGGACTCTCGCACCCCAGATCGCTGAATTTGCAAAAATAGCCGTACTCGGACGCAAGAACATCATCGTTGCCGGCGGGACTGGATCCGGAAAAACAACTTTCCTCAATGTGCTGAGTAGTTACCTGCCCGACTCCGACCGAATTCTAACTATTGAAGATGCTGCAGAACTGCGCTTGCGGCAGACGCATGTCGTAAGACTTGAAGCCAGGCCCCCAAACATTGAAGGCAAGGGCGCCATCACAATCCGTGATCTGGTAAGGAACTCGCTGCGTATGCGACCGGACCGCATAGTGATTGGTGAGTGTCGTGGTGGCGAGGCACTGGACATGCTCCAGGCCATGAATACGGGGCATGACGGTTCGCTCACCACGATCCACGCCAATTCACCACGTGACGTCGTGTCTCGACTCGAGACCATGGTGCTCATGTCCGGCATGGATCTGCCTGTGCGCGCTATCCGTGAACAGGTCGCATCAGCCGTGGATCTAATTATCCATGAATCGCGGTACGGCGATGGGACACGCAAGATCTCCAAGGTAACAGAGGTCGTGGGGCTTGAGGGTGACAGAGTCACTATGCAGGATATCTTTGAATACGTTCAGACCGGTATTGGCGAAGGCGGGACGGTGCTTGGCACCTTCAGGCCAACAGGCGCCGTACCCACATGGATGGAAGAGCTCAAGGCAAAAGGCCTGACGCTTGAATCTGACATGTTCAATCCCCAGGCATGGGATCAGTCATGAACGGCTTGCACATCCTCATTCCCGCCCTGTACATGTTCTGTTTTGCAGGACTGACCTTTGTCCTAGGGCAGGCAATGAGATCCGGTGCCGAAGCATATTCAGGCGAGTATTCCGTTGATACTGCACGACAATTTGAAGATGTCTTTCTTTTCATCCCGCCGCGCCGCATTATTGAGCTTGCATGGACCGGGGCCGTCGCTTTCTTTATTATTTTCTTCCTGCTCACAGCCAGTTTCGGGTCCGCGCTCGGGATCGGACGCGGCCTACTCTTTGGTGGCCTCGCAGCAATCCTCGCACTGCGTGCCCCAACCTGGATACTGATATTCCTGAAGAAGAGACGAATAGAGAAGTTCAATGGCCAGCTCGTAGAAGCTCTTACAAACATGGGGAATGCGCTCAAAGCCGGCTTCAGTATAGCGCAGGCTTTCGAAAGCGTGGCAAACGAAGGGCAAAACCCGATAGCTCAGGAATTCCAGGTATTATTGCAGCAAACGCGCATAGGAGTGAAGTTCTCAGATGCCCTTACACATCTCGGTGAAAGGGTCACAAGTGAGGACCTCTCACTGATGATCCTCTCTATTGAAACCGCGCGTCAAACTGGTGGGAACCTGACCGAGGTATTCGAAAAAATCGCCTCAACAATCAGGGAGCGGATGCGAATTGAACGCCGCGTTAGGACCCTCACGGCCCAGCAACGCATGCAGGGGATGGTCATGGGATTCATCCCATTGGTACTTGGGACTGCGCTGTGCATCATCGAGCCGGAAAAGATGATCCCATTCATCAAGTCCCCGCTCGGAGCACTGGTTCTTGTCGCTGTTGTCATACTGGAGATTACTGGAGGATTGGTGATCCGAAAGATCATCGACATTGACGTTTAGGATATCGAATCATGCACAATAAAGCACTTCTCAGCGCGCTCTGGGCCCTCTTTGCGGGCGGGATATCATGGTACTGCCTCACTGTCGCAAGGGAGATCACATACGTTACACTTGCCGATGGACGACGCCAGGAGCGAAGCATCCCCCTCCTCTTCCGTCTGCTCCTGCCTATCGTTCCCAACCTGACACCACTCTTCCGGGTCGAGCGTTTTGCCAAAAGCAGAGAGCGTGCCGACCGCCGGCTCGTCGCGGCTGGCTACGAAGGACTCCTGAACGCAGAGGAGTTCTTCTCGCTTCGAATCCTTGTCCCCCTAGTGCTGGGAACAGTTTGGATCCTGGCAACTGCTGCAGTCTTCGCTTCAACCGGCAAGGTCGGCGTTCCCAGTGCGAGAACCAAGGTGTTCTTTTACCTGGTGGAACTGCTCTGCGTTGTAATCTATCCAAGTTCCTGGCTGAATCGATCACTCGCCCAACGACACAAGAGCGTCCAGAGAGCTTTGCCCTTTGTCCTGGATCTACTGACGCTCTCTGTAGAAGCAGGATTGGATTTCATGTCAGGACTGCAGCGCACAATCGAACGCAGGCAGATGGATCCGCTCGGGGAGGAGTTGTTGCGAGTGATCAGGGAAATCCAGCTCGGAAAGACACGAAAGGAATCGCTGCGCGCAATGGCATTACGAATAGACATGCAGGACATCAGGTCCGTCACCAGTTCGCTCATCCAGGCCGACGAGCTTGGAGTCAGCGTGGGGTCCATTCTGCGCATCCAGTCAGACCAGATGCGAGCACGTAGATTTGAACGTGCAGAGAAGCTTGCCAACGAGGCACCGGTCAAGATGCTCTTTCCCCTCGTCGCATTCATATTCCCTGCAGTATTTCTTGTCCTCATGGGGCCATTCGTTGCGCAGGTTCTTAACCAGGGCGTGCTGTAGCTTCCCTGATTCTTGACAAATCAAAGCACTTGATTTACTCTTAGCCCAGTCTTCATGAGGGAGAGATGCGTTGTCACATATTGCAGAGCTAATCATTGAAGAAGGCCCGGACAAGGGCAAGAAGATCACAGTAACAACTGCTGGCGTTCGGCTTGGGCGTTCTTCTCGCAATGATGTGGTGCTGACCGATCCCTCATTATCCCGATTTCACTGCAGGCTCTTTTTCAAACCCGGGCAGGGCCTCTTCGTTACAGATCTCGGCAGCGCCAACCAGACAATGCTCAATGACAAGCCCATCCAGGAGGCCATGCTTTCCGATCAGGATGTTGTCACAGTCGGCGACACACTCATACGCGCCATCAAGATTGATGTGCCACGTTCGTCGGGCGTCGGCGATCCAGTAGGCGCGCCAGCACCGCACAAAGCCGGCGAAGCTGTCGTAGATCTGGGCTTCAAGAAATCATCATCGTCACCATCATCCCCCAAGGAAGCCTTGAAGATCAAGCGCAGCCATCTAATCGCCGCCGCCGCACTCATGCTGTTAGTCATCCTCATCATCTACTTGCCGAAGATACTTACCCACTCCAAGCCAATTGGCCCAGACCCAGATATACGGACGGGCCAACCTGTGAGGCTCGCAGTGCTTGAGCTACGCTATGAAAAGGTCATAGCATCGCAGCAGAACATCTCCCGCTATTTCCTCACCATCGACGAGAAAGGAAAAGCCACCCTAACAATTGACAATCTCGGCAAAAGCACCGCAGTCCCTTTCAAGCAAGAAACGATTGAAAGGAACCTCCTTCAGAAGCTTGCCTTCTCAATCGAAGATACCGGGTTCTTCTCTCTCAACCCGCGTTACGAGGGGCGAAGCACACCTGGCATCCACGAACTCTACGACATGACCCTGACGATCGGCCAACAAACACACCGCACGATCGTCCTGAACAAGCTTCAACCTGATGAGTTCAAGCGTGCGCGTCAGTTAATCGAGGAGTTCATTTCCAACGCAATGGGAATCATCGAGGGAGATCCAGAAGTACTCACAAAGAGTGCCATGGATGCGTTCAAGCTCGGAAAGCAGCTTTATGATGAGCGAAACATCAGGAATGAGAACCTTGCGCTCGCCATCAAGTCAATGAATGACCTCGAGGGGCTTCTGAATACAGTCGAGCCCAAGCCCGATTTCTACGCCGAGGCGCTCGCTCTCAGGACCAACTGGAAGAGAGAACTCCAGGATGAATATGACCGCCTCTGGTTCCTTGTTACCCGCGCAACCAATGTCAAGGAATGGGCAGAAGCCGCCGAACACCTTCAGGTTCTTACAGTGATGATCATCGACCAGAAGGATGATCGGTACAAGCGGGCCTACAACAGATTGCTTGAAGTGGAAAGGCAAATGCAGGAATGACAAGCATGTTTTCCAAATCTCTTACGATACTCTGTTTGGTATCCATATGTGCAGCATCCACATTGGCGCAGGATGCACCGGTCAGCCCGCAATTGAGAGTGAAATCGGAACCCAAGGGCGTTGCAGTCTCCTGTGACGGCATCCCGCAGGGCGGCACGCCATGCGACATCCCGAACTTGAGGCCCGGCACGCACCTCCTGACCCTGACACTCGCGGGATATATTGAAGAAAGAAGGACCGTTGTGCTCACACCTGGAGACAAGCGACTGATTGAGTTCAAACTGAAACCACTCCAGGCCCTCATCCTCGTGCATTCCGAACCAGAGGGAGCCGACGTTTCCATAGACGGTGCACACAAGGGCAAGACGCCTCTCCTTATTGCCGCCCAGCCGCTTGGCACTTATCGAGTAAACATAACCAAGGCAGGTTATCAGCCGCGTGAAGTCGAGCTTGCGGCCACTGATTGCAAGCCCAGGAAGATAGACGTTAAGCTGGCTCTCAACAGTGCCAATGTCTCGGTCAGTTCACAGCCTATGGGTGCCCGCGTCCTGCTTGATGGCGCCATCAAGGGCACTACCCCCTGCGCAATAGACCATCTCCCCGCAGGCGCCTATGCTCTTGAGGTCAATCTCAAGAACTACTTCCCCTATACGCAACAATTGATCGTGCGCGCCGGACAAACACCCAGGATCGTCGTCGCCCTTAAAGCAAAACCTTCCTCCCTCATGATTCATTCAATACCTGAAGGTGCAAGGGTATATGTCAACAACCAGCGCAAAGGGGTAACGCCCTTCAAACTAGAGGAAGCTGAGCCCGGCATATATCGGGTCAGGGTCGAAATGCCCGGCTATGATGCAGATGCCAGGAACATCACGGTCCGTCCCGCGAAAAGCGAGAGTGAAGAGTTCAGACTCACAAAGAATGCTGGTTCCCTCTCAATAGTTACTGAACCACATAGCGTCAAGGTATTCATCGACGGCGTTGAAGTCGGAACAACGAAGCCAGCAAATGAAGGGAACCTGTCGCAGGTTTACGATATTGAATTAATCGTGCAGGGCGACCACCAGATCCAGCTTGTACGAGAGGGCTACAAGACAGTTACCGCGACCGTCACAATCAAGCGCAATGAGACGGCTGCGCTTCACAAACGGCTTCCTCGCCTTTTCATCTCCAACTACTTCATCGTGCTGAAAGACGGGCAAAGAACTGAAGGAATGCTGGTCCGCAGATACCCCAATGGCAACATCAGGCTAGAGACAAATCCAGGCATTTACAAAACGTTCAAGAAGGCTACCTTTGGCTCAAATGGGTCAATAACCACAACAGCACCTGCGCCATAATCTCACGCCAGTTCGAACGTACTACCCTCCTCGATCCCATCACTATTGAACCATCCCGCCTGCATTTCAATGACAGTCCTCGCCCCTCTTCCGCCATGAACGACACGGAAAGGGCCCACATCGCTGACCATTCGCAGGAAACGATATTCAGGATCCAGGAAAAGAAAGTCTAATCGAAAACGCATGAAACAGGTATGTACACAGGCGCAATTCCTAAACATCATTGCATTACCGGGTGCAAGTGATTTCCTGCCAAGCAACCCCACGCCTCTTTCCCATAAGCCCTCAGCCACCTGAATCCGCTCGATAACTGTTGAACCATCTTTTCGCAGGATTGCGGTCTTCATTGCATTGTCAGCCCCGAAGTGCGCCCTCTACCACACTCATGATCGTGTCAAGATCTGCAAGGCGGCCCTTGCCTTCATAACCGCAAGCTAGATCACCTTCGCCTACATCAACAATCGCTACGCCCCTCTTCTTGAGTAGAGCCACATTGTCACGAGTTGCAACATTCTCCCACATTCCAACATTCATCGCTGGAGCTATCACAACAGGCGCTTTGGATGCAAGAACTGTCGCAGTCAGGAGATCATCGGCCAGCCCATTCGCCACCTTGCCAATGACATTGGCGGTACAGGGCGCGATCAGCATGACGTCGGCACTGTCGGCCAGGGAAACATGCTCAATGTCCCAGGACTCTGACTCGCTGAACATTTCTATACTCACAGGATGCTGCGATAGCGTCTCGAACGTCAACTCACCAACGAACTCCAGCGCAGATTCGGTCATTATCACCCGCACATCCCAATCCAAGCGCTTCATCATGCGCACCAGCTCGGCAGCCTTGTATGCCGCAATAGATCCCGTCACGCCAAAGACTATCGATTTCTTTTCCGCCATTTTCCTCTCCTCCGGCTGTTACTACACACGCTTGTCCTCAATCACTCTTCTGACTGATGCATAGCATTTATCGAGCACATCATTGACTATGACATGTGCAAATTCCCCCGCGCATGCCATTTCGGCCTCTGCATTAATGAGGCGCAACCCTATTGTCTCTGAATCATCCTCGCCCCTGCCCGTCAATCGCTTCTCTAGCTCCTCGAGCGAGGGCGGCACTATGAAGATATCCAGGAACCCTTTCCTGATCGGATCCTCGTCAGATAGAGCACCAATTGTCTCCCTGATCTGTTTGGCCCCCTGGACGTCGATGTCCATGAGCACGTCGTTCCCTGCGCGCAGTCCTTCAGCAACCGTTCTCCTCAATGTCCCATATCTAAAACCGTGCACCACGGCATTTTCGAGGAATGCGTCATCAGCCACATTCGCATCGAAATCAGCCTCGGCAAGAAAATAGTAGTCGACCCCATCGGTCTCTTCGCCGCGCGGCTGTCTCGTCGTGCAAGATATGGAATAGACGATGTTCGCACATTCGTCGATGAGTCTGTCACAGATAGTGGACTTTCCTGCACCCGAAGGTGCCACCACCAGAATCAAGAGAGGCGTCGTGCCTGCCGTCATATCTATCAATCGTTTCTCCATTCTTTCACGCATGTTTCAGGTCTCAACGGCATCTTGCCCAAATCCCGTGGAACGCTTCTAACAGCCACAACCGGCGCCACCCAATGGGCGACAGGCCCTCAACCTTCAACCCTCTCCCTATTCCACATTCTGGACCTGTTCCCTGATTCGCTCCAGTTCTGTCTTAAATCGTATAACATGTTTCGAGATTATTGGATCACTTGCCTTCGACCCAATCGTGTTGATCTCCCTGAACAGTTCCTGTGCAAGGAAATCCATCGTCCTGCCAACAGGCTTTTCCGACTCGAACAGCTTCGAAGCCTGCCCCAAATGACTCTGCAGTCTTGTAATCTCCTCGGTTATATCCGACCGCTCCGCAAAGATTGCCAGCTCTCGCGCAAGCCGATCTGCATCCACTGCACTATCACAACCTGCAGCATTCAATCGAGCCATCAACCTCTTCCTGTGCTTCACACTGACTGTGCCTGCTAACTTACTCACGGATGCCAGGTATTTTGCCAAGCTTCCGAATCTTCGCTTCAGATCAATCGAAAGAGCATGCCCCTCCTTGGCCCGCATTGCCAGCAACTGGCTCAACGCAGAGCGCAGCGCTCTTGCGAGTAATGCCCAGGTCTTCCCATCATCCTCACGTGGTTGCCTCGACTGAACAACGCCAGGAAGTTCGAGTAGCATCGATGCACTGATGTCGTCCTTAATTCTTAATTTCTTTGCCACTCGTCTCAATCGGGAAACATATGCTGCTGCAGCTTTCTCATTAATCTGTAGACGACGAAAGCCTTCTTCATCAGCAAACACGACATTCACGGTTCCTGACACCCCGCCACGGGAAATACGTTTATGGATAATCTCGTGAATTCGTGACTCAAGGCCTGCCAGGAATCGAGGAACACCAATCTTGCAATCAAACTGGCGGCGGTTCACAGAACTGATCGACACTTCGATTTTCACGCCACCAGATGCACCTTCGCCACGCCCATACCCAGTCATGCTCTTCAACGCCATATCTTTCTTCCTTCTTCAGTCTGGGCCAAGATTTCGATTCTCGACTCTTCTGATGTAATGCGCACTACCCACTAGTCTCCGCCCCAACCGTCTTCTTTAAGTAACCTTCAATGAATTCGGATATATTCCCATCAAGCACCGATTGCACATTGGATGACTGCACGCTAGTGCGGTGATCCTTGACCATCGTATAAGGCTGCATGACATACGATCGGATCTGGCTGCCCCAGGCTATCTCGCCCTTCGCGCTGTAGAATCGCTCCATGTCTTTCCGTTTCTGGTCGAGCAACCACTCATAAAGCTTGGCACGCAGGACCTTCATCGCCTTCGTCCTATTCATATGCTGTGACCTTTCAGCCTGGCAGCCAACCACAATACCCGACGGCAAATGCGTTAATCTTACAGCTGAATCGGTGGTGTTGACATGCTGGCCGCCGGCACCACTTGCGCGGTACGTGTCAACCCTGAGGTCGCTCTCTGCAATGTCGACTTCGATGTCATCTTCAATTTCAGCAACCACGTCAAGACCAGCAAAAGAGGTATGTCGTCTCTTGTTCGCGTCGAAGGGGCTTATTCGCACGAGTCTGTGGACACCACGCTCTGCTTTCAGGTTGCCATAGGCGTATGGCCCTTCAACGAGGAACATAACTCGTTTGATCCCCGCCTCGTCACCAGCCTGAAAATCGAGAATCTCATGTTTGAACCCGGCAATATCACAATATCGCCGATACATCCTGAAGAGCATATCGGCCCAGTCGCAGGATTCTGTCCCCCCCGCACCAGCGTGTAAAGAGACATAGGCGCTCTTCTCATCGAGTTCGCCGCTGAGCAAGGATTGCAACTCAAGTTTCTCGAATGCCTTCTCGCCCTTGTCAAGTGACGCGGCTGCCTCCTGCAGGGCCTTTCGGGATTCTTCCTCATTAGATTCCGATTCCGCCAGCTCAAGCAGCAATCCACCATCTTCGACGAGCTTTTCAAGCGCCAGGTACGGATTAATGACAAGCCGTTGGCGGTTAGCCTTGTCTATTACGATCTTGGCTTTCGCCTGATCGTTCCAGAAGCTGGGCGCAGAAGAGTTCTTTTCGCAGTCAGCCAGTATCTTCTCACGCGAATCAATGTCAAAGATAGCCTCTCATTTCCGAGGCGCGCTTCTTCAAAGCATCCAGGCGTTCCTTGACCTCTTCCAGCATCCCATTCCCTCCGAGCTTGGCAGTAAATATTGCCCAGATGTTCTGAGCTCAGGCAGTATCCGCACTCAATTCCCCCGTTGCAAGCTTCAACTTCCGTCCACGCCATCTATTTACGGCATGCCTACCAGCCAGATACAGAACGTGAGCAACAGCCAGCACAAAGCAGGGAACAGCGAGAAACAGGTCACCCCATCGAGCATAAAATGTCTTGCCTGCATCATCATGGATGACGGGAGCGACCATCAGGAAGCTCTCAGCATTTGTCTTAAGGACCCGGTCCCCAGTAGAGCCTCCCAGGACTCCCGTGTCACTTATCAGGCAACTCATACCCGTGTTAGCAGAGCGCACTACTGCGACCCTGTTCTCAACAGCACGGAATACTGAATGGCAGGCATGCTGCAGCGATGCAGAAGATGGATCGAACCATGCGTCGTTCGTTTGATTAATGATCAATTTGGCTCCATTCCTAACGCTCTTCCGCGCAAGCCACGCTACGGTATCCTCAAAGCATAACAACACGGAAAAGGGCACAATGTTTACCGACGCTACTGCTCCTTCGTCAATTCGCAATTGAAACACCGTACTCGTGTTCCCAGCCGAACAGTTCCAACCAAGTGGGGCGACTCTTTCAAGCGGCTTGATCCAGCGCGACAATGGAATATACTCACCGAAAGGCACCAAGTGTCGCTTCGAATAGTCCCCCGAAATCATGCCATTCCGGTCAAACAGAAAGGAACAGTTGTGATACTCCAGCTCCAAGCCCTCTTCAAGATCGACCAAGTTGACTGGTTCCTGGTCAGCACCACGAACATCCATCGAGCCCACCAGGATCGGCGCTTTCTCGCGCGCCATCCCGGAAACGAACCATGCCAGCTCAGGATCATTCCTGACCGCCCCCGGTGCAGACGTTTCCGGCCACACAATAAGGTCAGGCTTCATCACGCTGGCTAGATCGGTCTGGCGCCACAACTTTCCTGCGATATGGCGTCGAAACTCATCCGGCCATTTCTTCAACTGCTCGACATCCGGCTGAATGACGGCAATCGTGACTGGACGCCCTCCGCTCCTCATCGCCAATCGCAGCAGGGCTCTTCGGCCACCTACAAGCGCAATTGCCAAAACCGTAAGAACAATAAACAGCTCGACGTGTATCCTGACACGGCGTCTGATCCTGTGTAGGGCGATGTGGCGCGCGGCCGTTGTCGCAATTCCCGCATTCACAAGCATCACGATTCCAGAAACAGCATATACTCCGCCCCATGACGCCATTTGTATTATGACCAGGTTCCTGTATTGACTCACACCAAGCTGGTTCCATGGAAAACCGGTGAACAGCGTCGAACGTGCATACTCCAGACCAATCCACAGAAGAGGAATCGCCAGGGTCAACAGCACACTGTTATGCCATTTCTCTTGCGGGAACTTTGAGAACCACCAGGCCGTCACCCAGCAGAAGAGACCAATATAGAGTCCAGCATAAATCGAGAGCAGCAACCAACCTGCGGCCACAAGGAGCATCGGCCCCCCGGTAAAACCCAGGTTCAGCAGCCATCCAATATTGCACAGCCAGAAAACAGCGCCGGAAAACCAGCCGAGCTTGAATGATTCCGAAGGGTTCGAATAGAAGACCGCCAGCAGGAGTGGCGCCAGGCCAACCCAGGCGGCCTCCGTATATTCGAGTGGCGGGAAAGCTGATGCCAGCATGAGCCCTGACGACAGCGCTCCAATCCATTTCAGCAAATGTACCGTCCTATTCGTCATTGCGGCATGATAGACACAAAGAACGCTGAAGGTGGAGGAATTTCGCATCGTTTTCCTGTTCACAGATGGACAAATGACACCATAGACAGGGCTCCAAAAAGCGAATGATTGACTGCCGATTAGTGACGCTCACAACCCTTGGCCCGCATCCCACTCCGGACTATACGTCGTCGACGTAAGCAAGAAGGATTCATCAATAATCTACGCCAAATAGATGCTTGCAAAAGGAATATGCCCTACACACAACAAGAAACGGCAGGGCGCTCAACCTGCTCCACGCGATATCAACAGGCACTTAAATACCCCTTACAAGCAGTTCAAGTGCCAGCATTGCAGCTACTACAGGGTCAACCCGATCGACATGCTGCCTACTTGCTCAAGAAAGCCGATGGCCACCTTCTCGAGTGAAGAAGTTGTCGCATTGCTTGGCTGTTGATTCCACGAGGATCCTCTACGAAAGCGAATCGATCAATTTCTGCCCCAGCAACGAGAACTATGTTGTGTCTTTTGAAGAGATTCAGCCAACGCCACAGCAAGTATGTATGCTGCAGGTCATTCGTGAATTGCTCTAGCAACGAACGACGGGGACGAAGTGACTCACTTCGCACCACAGCATTTCTTGTACTTCTTGCCACTGCCGCAGGGACAAGGATCGTTCCTTCCTACCTTTGGGCTTTCCCGCCTGAATGGCTGTGGACCCCCAGCACGCGACTCAGGTGATGGCCCGTCTATGCCATCAAGTCCTAACGGGCCGGAAAGAGCACCGCGCCCGGCTCGCGTCGGCCCTGCAGTACCTTTGCCCAGAACCGAGACATCATCATGCTTCAGCATCTGCGGCAAAGCATCCATAAACCTCTCAAAAGACTCAGCGGACGTTGCCGAACGAAACGCAGCATGAGTCACATCCTGCTTGATAGTATCCATCAGCGTCTCGAACATATCGAATGCTTCTCGCTTGTACTCGACCAACGGATCCCTCTGACCGTATGCTCTGAGCCCTACCCCTTCCCGCAGCGAATCCATACCCCTGAGATAATCCTGCCAATGCGAATCAATTGCCTGCAGAATGATGCTTCGCTCCAGGCTTCTCACCGCATCTTCATCTTCGGATTCTGACCGGACTTTCAGGTCATACGCAGCCTTGACCTTCCTGAAGACATGCTCAGCACAGGCCTCAGGATCATCCTTTATCTCTGCGAGATCCTCTACCCTGATAGGTACAGGGAAACTGGTCCTGACCCAGTCAACAAAAGCCGCCACACCCTCCGGTTGACCCGTGACCGATTGCTGGGCATTGTCGGAAACAACATCCTCAATGATGTCGCATATATGCTGACCGACATTCTCTGAGCGCACGATTTCGCCGCGGAAACCATAAATAATCTCGCGCTGCTTATTCATCACGTCGTCGTACTGAAGCGTACGTTTGCGTATGGAGAAGTTATGCTGCTCAACACGACGCTGGGCCGTCTCAATCGATCGGTTCAACCACCTGTGCTCCAACATCTGTCCTTCCTGGAGGCCGAGCCGTTCCATGATCCCTGCGATCCTGTCCGATCCGAACAGGCGCATGAGATCATCTTCAAGGGAGATAAAGAACTGGGATGCGCCGGGATCGCCCTGTCGCGCGCACCTTCCACGCAGCTGGCGGTCGATACGTCTCGATTCATGGCGCTCAGTCCCCATTACATAGAGACCGGAAGGACGCTCCTCCAGGATACTGCGCAGCGTCTTGCCCTCGACCTTGTCGCTGAGCTTGATGTCGCTTTCGACGATGTCGCGACCAATCTGGACAACGCCCTCACCAAGCTTGATATCCGTACCGCGCCCCGCCATGTTCGTAGCGATTGTCACGGCACCGGGCTGCCCCGCACGCATGACAATATCCGCTTCTCCCTCATGGTTTTTCGCATTCAGCACACTGTGCGGGATATTCGCCCTCTTGAGCATCCTACTTATCAGCTCAGAGGTGTTGACAGAAATCGTGCCCACTAGAACGGGCTGCCCTTTATGATGACATTCAGATATTGCTTCAATTATGGCGGCGTACTTCTCCCGCTGGCTCTTGTAGATCACATCGTTGCCATCAAGACGCCTGACCGGACGGTTCGTCGGTATCACGGCAACATCGAGCTTGTAAATATCATTGAACTCGTCCGCCTCAGTCTCGGCAGTACCGGTCATGCCGGCCAGCTTTGAGTACATGCGAAAGTAGTTCTGAATAGTAATCGTTGCCAGCGTCTGCGTCTCGCGCTCTATCTTGACCCCTTCTTTGGCCTCTACCGCCTGGTGCAGCCCGTCCGACCATCTGCGCCCCGGCATCATGCGACCAGTGTTCTCGTCCACGATGAGAACCTGGTTGCCCTGCACGACATACTGGACATCCTTCTCATAAAGGCAATATGCGCGAATGAGCTGGTCAACATTGTGAATAACCTCGCTCTTCTCTGTAAAGCTCTCCTGAATCTTCTGGAGCCGATTCATCTTGTCAGGCTCCGAAAGCTCCGTTTCCCCGTCAAGATCCGCCATTGCAGAGGTCAGGTCCGGCAACACATATGCATCAGGGTCAGAAGGGTTAAGTGCCTCACAGCCCTTTTCCGTCAGACTAGCATCATGTCCGCGCTCATCGATCGTAAAGAAGAGTTCTTCCCTCAATTCACGACCCTGCTCCTTGCGCATATCCGTGAGCATCTGTCCTTCTATCTGCTCGTGGAGTTTTCTGACGGCTGGCTCCTCGAGAAGACGCATCAACTGCCTATGCTTGGGCATCCCATGGCTCACCTGGTAAAGGCGAAGCTGCGCACGCGCATCATCGCCCTTTTCAAGATGCTCCTTCGCTTCCTTTGCAAGCCCGTTACAGAGTTCGCGTTGCTGTTTAACGAGCCGATCAACCCTGGGTTTCAACTCGAAATACTGGTGAGAGGAACTCGGGGCCGGGCCAGAAATGATCAGGGGAGTACGCGCTTCATCTATAAGGATACTGTCGACTTCATCAATGATGACGTAGTAGTAATCGCGCTGCACCTGTGATTCGGGCGTATATGCCATGCCGTTATCGCGCAGGTAATCGAAACCGAACTCGCTGTTCGTCCCATACGTGATGTCGCACGCATACTGCTCACGCCGCTCCGAGGGCGACATCTGGTTCTGTATACAGCCAACGCGCAACCCTAGGTAATCGTAGACCGCCCCCATCCACTGGGCATCGCGTCGCGCCAGATAATCATTGACCGTCACCAGTTGAACATTCTTCCCTGTGAGAGCGTTCAGATAGAGAGGCATCGTGGCGGCCAGGGTCTTGCCTTCACCGGTTGCCAGCTCGGCTATCTTGCCCTGGTGCAGCACAATTGCAGCAATCAACTGACTGTCCCATGGCACCTCCTTCCAGACCATGTCATGCCCACAGACATCGCTTGTTGTCCCGCAAATCCGCCTGCAAACGTTCTTCACGACCCCAAAGGCCTCGCACATCATATCATCTATGGATTCGTCCTTCTCGAGACGGTCCCTGAATTCCTGTGTCTTGGCCTTGAGCTGATCCTCTGAAAGCGACTGGCACTCGACCTCTATCTCATTAATCCGGTCGACGAGGGGCTGGAGCTTCTTGATATCTCTTTCCCTCTTCGTTCCCAGCATCTTTTTGAGAAGCCATTGCATATCTATATTCCATAGCGAATGATTCGAGATATGACTTTAAGGGAGACAGAGGATAAAAACCAGCGAAAAACGTGATGGTCACTGTCCCCGATAGTAAACGTCAGATCCCCGTTTCTCTTTTGCCACAAGTCCTCTTGCAAGAAGGACACCTAGAGTTTCTTCTGCTACGCTGGCAGGTATACCGAGGCCCGCAACGATGTCAGCACCGGTGCAGGGTCGGCGCCTGATGAGCGCTAGGATCTCATCACTGTCAGCAGCAGCAACATGCGCGCCCTGGTTAGTCGCTGTCCGTGATATCACCTCCGCCTCAGGTGTGAATAGTCGGGTCATCCGCCCAAGCTCCTCGATAGTCACTGCCGTTGAAACGCCATCAGCAGGTGGCCTGACCACCGTATTGAGATGGATCTTATCTGAACCCAGGCCGCTCGCAAGTTCCGCAATCGCCTTAACCTGATCATGGTCAGAGTTGACGCCATTCACGATCATTACCTCAAGCCATAACTCGCCATCGAGTTCTTTTCTGAGCTGCCCGATTCCGCTGAGCACATCACTGAACTTGACCGCGACGTGCGGATGATTAACCTCTCTGAAGGATGCTTCATCCCATGCACTGAACGACGCTTTCACGACATCGGCACGCACCGCATCCGCCCTGACATCCGGATCATGGAAGAGCGTGGCATTACTGAGAAGCACCACCCTAATCCCACAAAGCTCATGGATCGCATCGATCGCCCTGCCAAAGTTCTTGTGAAGGGTCGGCTCACCAGAGCCAGCAAGCGTGATGCAGTCTGCTGTGCCGCCTGAGGCCAGCCACTTCCTGAATTCATCTATCACCGCATCTATGGGGACGTAGTTCTGTCTTGAAACCGTCAAGCTGGTGGTCTTCCCGGCCTGACAAAAAGGACAGTCAAAAGTACAGGTCTTGGGTGTCAGCAGGTCAACACCAAGCGATAGGCCAAGTCGGCGGGATGGAACCGGCCCAAACAGGTATTGGTATTCTGCCGTCACTTTCCAGCGGCGAGGCGTGACGCAAGCATTTCAGGAAGGCCTGCTCCCCTGATCTTCTCTTGGGTTTTTTCGATGTCGTACTGGATCCTGCGGAACTCGACCTCTTTCCTCCCCATATCGTACGTTACGTAGGATGCCAGTGGATTTCCATCACGTGGTTGCCCAACACTTCCGACGTTGATGAAATACTTCTTACCGAGTGTTACATTGAGTTTTATTGGCGTACTGCGCGTGACACGCCCGTCCCGCTCGAAGACCGCCGGTATATGGGTATGCCCATGAAAACAAACACCCGTGCTCTGGTAATTAAAGTTTGCTGCGGCCTCAAGTTCCTCGAACACATATCCCCATTTCTCGGGCATGTCCAATGTGCTGTGGACAAGAGTGAACCCTGCGAGCATACGACTCATCCTCAAGTTGCGCAGGTATTCAACCTGCTCATCGGTCAAGCGATGCCTTGTCCAATCAAGCACATCGGCGGCGAGCGCATGGAAGTCCCACAATGATTCGCCATGCGAAGAATAGTGATCGTGATTGCCACGCACAACGACACATTTCAACTCACGGATAATCTCAAGACACTCTGAAGGATTCGCATTGTAGCCAACAACATCCCCGACGCAGGCATAATCGGTAACATTCCGCTCACGACAATCTTCAAGGACTGCTTCAAGCGCCTCCAGGTTCGCATGAATATCTCCAAGTATCGCGAATTTCTTTGGATTAATCATGGTTTGCGGGCGGGTTAAACATGCAGCAGGGCGGCCGCAATCTGGAGATCATCTGGCGTTGTGATCTTGACGTTTGACCATGCTGCAGGAACGATTCTGACTTCCTTGCCCAGCAGCTCCACAGCAGAAGCCTCGTCCGTCACGCTTGCGTTCTTCTTCTTGACTGCCGCAAAACCCTCAAGCAGCAGATCCTTCTTGAAAGTCTGGGGGGTCTGCACAGACCATAGCGTCGTACGGTCCACCGTCCGGTTTACGACATGGCCGCGCTTAATTTCCTTGATCGTATCGGTGACCTTGGCAGCCGCAACCCCGGAATCATAACGCTTGGCGGACTTGATGGTATCCGAGATAAGCTCCGGTTTAACACAGGGCCTTGCGCCATCATGCACAGCCACGATCTTCACCTCATCGCCCAGCACTGCCAATCCGTTCGCTACAGAGGTCTGTCGTTCATTGCCGCCAGCCACGACATCCTGGACTTTCGCGAAGCCGAACATCTTGACCATACCTTTAGCTGCCTCCAGCCTGTCCTTCCGGACAACGAGGACGATGCCGTCAATATCCGGGCACTCCTCAAAGGCTTTGAGAGAATAGGTAATTACGGGTTTTGTGCCCAGATTGACAAAGGCTTTGTCCGCCTTCGTGCCCATCCTCTTGCTTTTGCCACCGGCAACTATGATTCCGAAATTCATAACAATTACTCTTTTGCTAGATCATAAAACCTGAACACAGCGTCATATTTACCTCTTTCAGCGCCATCGGTCAAGTCATTTGGACTTTCCCACGTTTTTCAAGTGAAGCAGGAGGCCAGCGCCTGAGGCTTCTCGAAGAGTCATGCGAGATGCGGGGATGCGAGTATCGCTGGAAAGGTCAACGTCACATGATCGACGCCGATTACGCGACCGGTATTCCGGCGCTGGGTTGACCGGTGTTCGACACGCGACAACGTACAGAAGATTCCATCCTGCTCCGGCACGGCATGCCAAGTTTTTTGGGTCTGGCGACCTTCGCAGCGCTGATCACGTCAGAATCCATGATCAGCAGAACCGCTATTAAGTAGATATATGAGCCTCTTGCAAAACTATCCGGCGAGTCAGTCCGCACCGGCGTGATATCGTGACTATCGCATGATGTTGTGCAGATTTCGAGGGAAAATCCAGTACCGACGCGAGAAACGGTCGTTTTTTGGCACACCGGTCCCGGTCCACCGTGTTTTGGAGGACGAAAAGCAGCCGTTCCTGGCGGAAGCTGTCTGTTTCGTCAGAGCAGTAGGTTAAAAAGCTGCGTGGCGGTGAGCGCGAGAAGCCCGAACATCAGGTGACAAGCCACCTTCTTGTCCCCCCGCACGCGGACATGATTCCCTCCGTAATTGTCTTTCAGGTTCGAGTTCACGCGCTCTGCGGAAGAGCGTTCCTTGAACCGGATCTTTTCGGCCGGGGCCATTTGCTGCTTATCTTTTCCGCGGCCGGGGTTGTCATCAATGATCGGCACATGGTTCAGCGACCGACTGAAGTCGTGGATCGCTTTGGCGTCATAAGCCGCATCCATCAAATCATAAAGGCTGGTGACGCGTTCGACACTCATTTGAGCCAGCGGGATAGCGACTTGGGAGTCGTGCAACGAGGCGGCGGTGAGGATACCGCTGATCGGAATATCGCCGTCGATGACATCCAGGTGCAACTTGTACCCGATCCAGGTTTCCTTGTAGCCCTTGCTGTTTTTCTTACAGCCCACATTGCAGAAGACAGGCAGATCATTGAGGTTTTCCTCAAGGCTCCTGTGCGGTTGCAACTCCAAGCGCCGTGGTGGCGCATTTTCACGCTTCTCCCCCTTTCTTGGCCGTCCCCGTTTCTTCGCTTTCTTCTTCGTCTTCTCCTTGGGCTTCGGTTTCTCGCGGCCCTTGATAGCCGTGGCGTCGCGGCTGATATGACCGCATAGCTTGAGCCCAAGATGATCGTTCACCAGTGCCTCATGAATACGCTGAGGTAATTCCATTTCGGAAAAGAGGGCGAAAGTGCGCGAAAACGCACTCTCATCGGGGATGTCCGCCACCCCGTCCCATCCGCATAACCGCCGCAGACTCGGACTACTGCGTATCAGATCGATCAAGGCCCGCGTCGTGGTCGTGTTCCAAACCGCCTTGGCGATGAACGCTTTGGCCAGCGCTGCACGGCTGTGGGGTTTGCGTCCCACTCCGCACCAGCCATACCCAACGAGGAAACGCCCGATCTCGATCAACTCGATGATCCGAACGAACTTGCACTCCTTATCGGAAAGTTCGCCGATTTCGTCTTCTAATGCTGGAAACAGATGCCGCTGTATGCTTATACTTACCGCAGAAAGTTTGCTCATTTTTCTCCTCCCGTTTTGGGGTGTTTTGCATGAGAGAAGAATAGCAACTTTCCCCCTTCGGGGGGATCCGTTTCGTGGAACATATGCTTGAGAAAAGGGCACCGAAGATTGCGGTTCCGCTGTCGCGATCCTCGTCGACAAAGATCGAGACAAGGATTGGAATTGCCGTTTCAAGGCGTATCAGTCGTTTTTAGAAAATCAGCCCGTTTGCGGGGTTTTGCAAGAGGCTCGAAAACCTATTAGTTTGCGATCATGCCGGTTTGCCCGTCGTTTACGCACCAGCAATTTAATCTAAACAAAGGAGAAACCAGTGAAAATATTAATCCTCATGCTGACAACAATTTGTTCCGCTTCCCTTATTGGTGTATCAAATCTAATAGCTGATGAGTTACCACACAAGGAGGCTTCGAAAATGCAAAACGATAGCAAAAAGGCTTTTGTACATGCCACCTACCTTGTAGGCAACAGGATCAAGAATATAGCGCAACTGGATCAAACACGGTTTGAACAGTTCAATTTCATGTATGTCATGGCGGCACCAGCTTGGAAACCTGAAGATTTCAACATGTCCGAAAATGATATCATGGGTAAACTGGTTCAACACCACTCATACCCAGCAGGAGACTCCGGTGTTGCCCTTGTGCCTGAACTCATTTCTCGTGCTCATAAAAAACACGTCAACGTACTACTCTCCATTCCTGGCAGGACACAATTCAATCCTATAGCCAGAGATAGCAAGAAGAGAGCTTTGTTTGCCAAGGTGATGACTGCTTTCGTGAAGAAGTATAACTATGACGGAATTGAAATCGATTGGGAGGGCGCCTTTAGCATAGGCCAGCACACCGCGCTCATGGCAGATTTACGCAAAGCGCTAAGTTCTTTAAACCGGGACGCTGGATCGTCATCACGCAAGTATTACTTGACCACGGCACTTCATCATTCGAAGAGAAATTACTCGCGAACGCAAGCGCGGCAACTGAGTCAGCACATAGACTGGTTAAATATGATGACATACGATATGGGCGGAGGACTCTGGGGCGCTAAAGCAACCCACAACACACCCCTAAACAGAATGAAAACCATATTGCGGAACAAGTGGACTGCATTCTCTCCGGATAAGATCTGCATAGGTCTGGCTAACTATGGTTTTTACTACAAAGGGATATCTCCAGGGCAGAAAAGTGAAATACCTCTAAAGAAGATAGGACGCTACTTCTCGTATACTGAACTGCCGATGTTGCTGAAGGACGGATGGCAGGAATCGTACGATGCCAAAGCTGAGGCCCCCTATTATTCCAGTCCCGACAAGACCACATTTGTGACAATCGACAACACTCGAAGCCTCAGTCGTAAGCTTGAATGGGTATTCACAAAACAATATCGTGGAGTGTTCTGGTGGGAGTTTCACTACGACTATATCCCTCCTGTGGAGGGGCAGAAATACGCTAACCATCCCCTGATTGACCATGTCACAAAGACAATCGATGGATTCGACAAATAAGGGGCACAGAGCCATAGTGGGTAATGACTAAAAAGCAATGAGGCGGCCCGAATCACCAAACTGGCTCTGTCGTTATGTTGCTGTTGGCGCCAAGTTGTAGGTTAAATATCTCTCCATTATAGATGTCAACCGCCTACAGGTAATGTCATAGATCTGCGCGCGAAGATCCTGGGCATGTGCTCGCATCTGCCTGCATCCCGCACTTGTTTCGGGACCGGCCCGCAGGTGTCTGGATCCTTCCATCAGGCCATGTCTGTCATAACAGACTCCTACGACGCCAACGGAACAACTTTATGATCGCAATGCGGGAATGGAGGCCATTCTATACACCAATAACTTGGTTCGCCAATACGGTGTCAGCGTGGTCGCCTACACCCAGACTCCGAAGGAATTTCATCAGCGTGCGCCACCTCGCCTGCCTCTTCAGATTATGCGCAATAAGAATCTTCCGCCCTTGGTACCGCATGTGTCATATCTGGAAAGTCGCAAGCATCTTCCGATTATTGAGCTAAAGAGAGCTGCATAAGTTGCTTCTTATCTCAAGCTTCTGACGTCATCGGATGACCGGTCTGCCTCAGAGGTGAAGTCGGAGACCACATGTGCTGCCGACACCGTTCAACAACTCCATTTTCAGTTATCAAAGAGTGAAAGTTCTTCGCAATTCCCCCAACATCGTTGCCATAACTCGCTGCACCGCCACAGTCGCTCATGACGATCAATCGCATTGAGTTGATCAAGAACAGCCATCTGCTCGCGGCGCAATGCATGAGTGGGGTCCAGAGCTGTTCCACTGATTCATTCCATATTGATGAAACGCCCTCGGACCGAGCCGAGGATTACAACTACCTGCGCGTCGTTCTCAGCCAAGGTGAGTTCGCCTGGAGCTCGCCGGTCTGGCCAAGAAAGAGCATTAGCCACTGACTCAGTTTTGCCTTTAGGGAAGTGCCACCACTTTGCCTGTGCGTTTATCCACGGGCATCTGAGCATCGCAATCTATCAGGAACTCACGCAGTTCTTTTCGCAGTGCCGCTACGCGGTCCGCTTCGCACGCGGCGAGGTTGGTCGTCTCGCCAATGTCTTCCGAAATGTTAAACAGCTCGAACTGACTTGCGGCACTGGGTTCATGATAGTAGATCAATTTCCAGTCATCCTTGCGTATGGCGCTGGTGCTGCCGATACCGGGCCCATCAGAACCCCATTTGTTGGGATAGTGCCAGAACAGGGCACGTCCCGTGGAAACACCGCTTTGACCGTGTAACAGCGGCACGAAGCTGCGTCCATCCAGCACCCCGCCGATCTGTTCCGGATTCTGTATCCCCGCCATTTCCAGTATGGAAACAAAGAAATCCTCAATCATCACGTATTCATCGCAGGTTGAATCGGCCCGGGTCACCCCCGGCCATCGCACAATCATGGGCTCTCTGATGCCGCCTTCATGCGCCGACCCTTTTCCGCTCGACAAAGGCTTGTTGTGCGTGTGCGCTTCCCCGTCACGGCCATGTGCACTGAGCCCGCCGTTGTCGGACATGAAGATCACGATCGTTTGGTCCGCAATTCCAAGCTTGTCAATACGGTCCAGGATATCACCCAGGCTCTTATCCATGCCTTCGACCAATGCGGCATACATCGCTTCTTGCTCTGGAAGATCTCCGTAATTGTCGATGAAGCGCGGATCCTCGGCAAAGGGAACATGCACGGCATAGTGCGACATATGGAGAAAGAACGGTTTGCCCTCAGCTACGGAGCGATCCACTTCCTTGTTGGCTTCAAGTGTCAACACCTCTGTCAGAAACGTGCCCGAATCATGATATGCTTCCAGTCCGGGCACAGTCCAATGATTGTCCCCGCCACGCCAATCGGCACCGAAGCCCTGCTCGCTCAGATAGCTGCCCGGTCCGCCTGCCGCGTGCCCAGCAATATTGACGTCAAAGCCCAGGTTCTTCGGATCGGCGCCCGGCGTGTCGAAAGCGCCTAAATGTGCTTTGCCGACGTGGATCGTCCGATAGCCAACGTCCCGCAAGAACTCCGGCAGACATTTGGCATGAACTGCACGCTCGCCATCGGGCGACGGCGTGATCCCATTGACATTCCAGTCCGGAAAGATGAGCTCGTCCGATTCCGAATCCTTGGCCTCGTTTTTTGCAAACGTCCAGTTGGTCACACGATGGCGTGCGGCATTCAACCCCGTTATGAGGCTCACACGACTGGGCGAACACACGGAACAGGCATAGGCCTGAGTGAACTTCACCCCCGATCGCGCAAGTCGCTCCATATTCGGTGTTCGGTAGCGCTCATTAAACGGTGTAGGTTCTGTCCAGAATGGCTCAGATGTATCCTGCCATCCCATATCATCCACCAGAAACATGACAATATTGGGTTGCTTACTCATAACCTTTTCTTCTCACTTACTTGCGTGCCGGGTTCTTCTCATCTTCTCTGTTCGCGGCAACCGAGGTCCAAGGACCGGTTCGTTTACAGTGTAGCGCTGAAAGCGGGGCGCTTCTGAGGCCCAGTCGTGTTCGCGGTCGCCATACCAACGTGTGCGTGACTGATCCAGAAAGGTATCTGCCGGCTGTTGAAGAGCAGGTAAGGGGCGGTGTGATTTCCGCAGGTGTCGCAAGAACGCAGCCAACTCACGGATATTCTGCTTTGTCGCCTGTATGCGGTTCATTGTGCTGAGATCTGACCTGCCCCCGATAATGGGGCCACTCATACTGCAAGTTGCACCTTCTTCTGACAAGCATATATTTCTCCTGTAATCCAAAGATTACCTGCCAACTGAAGCGTCTGCGGAGCAGGCGGACGATAACCCAGCGAGCTGTGAGGACGCATGGTGTTGTAATGCCGTCTCCACTGCTCTATCAAGACCTTAGCCTCCCAGAGCGTATCGAAGAGCTCACCGTTCAACAGTTCATCCCGGAGCTTTCCATGGAAGCTCTCAACATATCCGTTTTCCCACGGGCTGCCAGACTCAATATATAGTGGTTTGATCTTCAGCGTGTCCAGCCAGGATCTCGCCGCTTCAGCCGTGAACTCAGAACCATTATCACTTCTAATATGTTCCGGTATACCTCTGCGTATAAACAAATCGTCCAGCACTTCCAACACATCTTCCGATCTCAAACACCTTGCTACCTTCAAAGCCAGGCATTCCCGAGTGTATTCATCAATGACCGTTAAGATCTTAATCCCACGGCCATCTCCTGTGCAAAAGGGTCACAGTCCTCTTATTTAGGTAATACATTATTGGCGACACCCTGCTGCTCGTTACGGACGTAGCTATCTGAGCAGTTTTCTGGTTCTGACATCACTTGATTCATGAACACTTTTTAGGTAACCAGTGATATTGGAAGAACATCCCATTCTCAGTCGTTCACTTAGCCCTCTATTACAGACCATGCCCTTATCAACAGGTGGGAAGCGCGTCAATCATGAATACCTAAATAAGAGGACTGACCCTGGGCCCTGGGCCCTGACCCTGGGCCATGAATACCTAAATAAGAGGACTGACCCTGGGCCCAATGGGGGGTCGTTTCGTGGGCGGCGCTTTTGTTATGCTGCTGAGCGGAATCATATCTCTGTGGCTCCTGTGGTTCCGAAGAGTTAGGGTACCGGGAATATTCATTGCAGGATTCCTGCTGATCGGCGGGTTATGCTGTTTCAGCTGCGCTTCAGCTATAGCGCCCGCAGGGGGCATCCCAGATGGCAATTTCACCCAGAGATATTCTGGCAATAGTTCCTTCAGTAAAAACACGTTGGCGAATGTAGTGCCGGAAATCGACCAGCTCAAAATCGGATCTTACCTATTTCCACATATCGATCCGTTCATCGATCAGCAACAAGGTGTCCGCATCCGACGGCTCTTTCTCGATATCTACCGCGAAATGCGACAGGATGCTCTCTTTGTAGAAGCCGGCTCAGCACTGAGCACGTGTTACGAAGATATTCTTGAGGGCAAGCGGCGCACCTTGCATTTCTACGAATATGTTCCACGACATTTGGCGTTAGAATCCTATCCGGTTGTGATCTTTCTTCATGGCAGCCTTGGCAACTTCAAGGGCTATACATGGGTATTGAAGAGTATGGCTGATTCAGAAGGCTACGCGGTGATCGCACCAACATACGGTTGTGGCAACTGGCATCTCGACGAAGATTCCTCCGTATTAACAGCGGTCTACGAGCACTGCGTGGAAGAGCCCGCACTTAACCAGAAGTCCATTTACTTGGCTGGCCTTTCCAATGGCGGAAGAGGGGTTATCAGAGAGATACAGAATCACAGCAACCGCTACAAGGGGTTTGTCCTCATTTCACCGGTTTTGGAATCGAAGATAATCTCATCTGTCGATTTCGCGTCCAGCTCAGCGGGCAAAGAGTTTTTGATCATACATGGTGAGAACGATCGCAGGATTCCTGCGACAGCAGTTCGCACCGCCGAGGCGATCCTCAGGAACAAGGGATTGTCAGTGGCCTCTCATTACTATCCGAAAGAAGACCACTTCCTTTTCTTTTCGCAACGCGCTTCGGTCATTCAGGATCAGGATATTGGCAGTTGGCTGAAAAAGACAGGAACAAAACATTCAACCGTACACGGTAAACCGCGCCGCTGATGGCAGACGTTATTCCCCGAACACAGGGGTGGAGAGGGCACTGTTGGTGCGCACATCCTTGTCGAGTAGAGCTGAGAGTTTTCGCCAGATCGGGCCGGGCTTGCCATCGCCTATTTTCTGCCCCTCGAACTCTGTGACAGCGGCAATATCGGTACTTGTTCCTGCAATGAACACTTCCTTGGCACCAAGAATATCGTCGACGGAAAGATCTGCAAAATCGGCGGCTGCCAAATGACTCACAGCTATCAGCTCCTGCGCGAGTTCAATAACTCGGATCATGGTGGTGCCACGCAATGTCCGTTCGGCCACGGGAAATAACAACTTCTTCTCGTCGGTGATGACGCCGATGTTCTCTGTAGCACCCTCTGCAATACGTTTTTGTTCGTCGAGCGAAACAACGAAGTTGACGGCAGCATCAATTGCTTCTTTGCGCATGAGCACGTTCATCAAATAATTGACACTTTTAACGCGAGCGATAAAGGGACGTTTTGCTGGGATCTCGCTCACTTTCCCTTTTATTCCCCGCGGGAACTGCTGCATGGGGGATGGCTTCGAACTGGTTATTACAATGTAAAGCTCGCAGTTCTGGCAATCGTAAGGATTCGTATCGAAGCTTCCCGTGCCACGTGAAATGAAGAGCCTTATGACGCATTCCCGTCGGCCACCAGCCTTGACGGTCTCGATCACCAAATGAGTAATCTCCTGCATCGAGGGAGTATCCCTGTAACCCAGCACGTCTGCCGAAAGCTGAAGTCGCTCGAGATGTGCTTGCATGTTGTAGATCTTGCCACCAACACACTTGAAAACCTCGAACACGCCGTCACCACGATGCACCATGTGGTCATCAACAGGCAAGAGCATCAGGGCCGGATCAGTAACGATGCCGCCAATCACGCTTGAATACATCGCGTAGTAATTGGCATGGTGCGGGTGCCGATTACGATCGAGGATCTCATCGAACCGGCCGGCATCAAACTGCTCTATGGTACCCGAACGCGACATGTTGTTATCTCCACTTGTGCTGACGAACTATACCGTAAGCAACAGGCGTAGTCCAGAATGGCGCTGGCCCGAATTGCGTCACATGCCGGTTGCAGGCCGTGGAAATGACTTATGAGCGTCTGAACCCGAATGACCAATGGCGCAAGCAAGGATGTCAGATCTCATGCCTTCCGGCTTAGACATTCCTGCCACTCTGCTGCAAGCGAGCCCAGAAGGTCTTGTTCTGTGACAGAGCTTCGAGTAGCATGTCTCTCGATGTCAGGACAGGGAGGGTTATCCGATGCCGATCTATGAATATGAGGCCAAAGAAGAGAAGCAGTCGTGCGAGCACTGCAGGTATGGCTTCGAGATAATGCAGCGCATATCAGAGGACACTCTCGAGAAATGCCCCGAATGCGGCAACTCGGTCAGGAAAATCATCTCGATTCATTCCGTGGGCTCATCAAAAAGCGGCTTCGATCAACGCGCTAAGAGTGCCGGTTTCCACAAGCTCGAGAAGCGCGATACCGGGACGTACGAGAAGAAGTATTGAGCGGAGAGCGATGAGAGCGGAAGCCCGAATCCTGAGTTCGGAGATTGCTGAAATCGGGTTTCAGATCTCATCCACAACAGGACGATCCCCAGTTTTGAGTGGTGGTTCTTTGTAAGTGATGGATTTGCAAGGGTGGACGGCTTTGGGCAAGTAAAAGAATGGAGTGCTTTCCTGTCAGCGCCTGCAGAACATGAGGGCCTTAGTCTTTGCAGCCGTTTACTTCTCCGCAGTGTGGTTGGGCAACTCTCTGAAGTTGGCCGTTTTCTCCAGTCATATCATAAAGGCCGCTAAACGCTTCTATGGCGTTACCGAGTTCTGCTACTATGCCTTGGCAGACGGCATTGTCTTCCTTTTATCCCGCATCCCCGCATCTTGTATCACTCTTCAGGCATCATCAAGTAACAGCTCTCAGATCCGGCTCCTAGGCTGCGCCTGAAAACTGGGGAAAATCCGACTGGCGGTGACCGTTGACAATGGCAGGTCGGTCGCGTAGCATTCCCCTCGCAATAATGCGGGAGATAGACATATGGCAAGCCCCGGCAAGATGACTTTTCAGCAATTCGGCAGATCATGCCATTTGCGGATCAATACACCCGAAGACCTTGCCCGCGTACCTGCTCTTGATGAAGCCCACTGGGTAGCTACCGGTGCCCCCTTGAAATCACTCAACTCGGATGCCGTCTTCCTCGATCTGCTCGATACGGATGACAACCATCGCATCATGTGTTTTGAAGTTGCCGATGCCATCACTTGGATGATGGCAGTACTCAAGAACAAGATCGGGATTGGCGAAGCCAGCACAACACTCAAGCTCGACTCGATAAACGAGGAGCAGGAGGGCGGTCGACGCATCAGGGACGCATCAGAGAAGATTCTCGCACAGCTTGGTGCCACGGATGCCGGCGAGATAACTCTCGAACAGGTCCGAAAGATAAAAGGTGCACTCGAAGATCAGCCGGTAAGTGAAGCAGGAGTGGTACTTGCAGAAGCTGCTGAATCAGAAAATGTTAAGCAGTTCATAGCCGAGATTATCGATACAGTTGGCGGCGTACCGCATCCCGCCGGCAAGGACGGGGTCAACGAAGAGAAACTTGTAGAATTTGAGAAACAGTCGAAAGCTTTCCTCGAATGGCGGGCAAAAGGAGACCTGTCCGGTGGCGGGAAGACGGAGATCATGCCGCTCGGCCCGGCCAGCACCGAAACATACGAACTCTTCGACTCGCTCAGGGAGAAGATTGATCAGTACTTTGCGCAGTGCGAAGCTGCCGCGCTCGACAGGCGAACTGTCGACCATATGGCTCTGAGCGAGGATGAGCTCAAAGCGGCTGACCTCGGCGACCCTGCGGCGATTTCTGAAATGATGAAGAATGCCCCGCTCTCGCGGCCGAAGGTGGAGCCCTCGCTGGAGCTCGATGGCCGACTGAATCCCTATTATGTGAACAAAATCGACCGTCTGCAGGCAGAAATACTCGAGCCCGTACTGGACCGGCAGGTCAAGCAACTCAACCTTGAACTGTGGGAGAAAGTAAAGATCTTCTTTGCTGCACACGAGGCATGGGTAAAGGAAAAGCCGGCAACACCAGTTGAAAAGCTGGGCAACGAGAAGCTGGCAGACTATACGGGCCGCGACCTGGGCGCAGGGGTCCGGAAACTGATAGGGAAAAGCAAGACGGCAGCAGTTGCGCTGGACAATGTCAGGATCGTCGAAAAACTGATCCTCTTCCAGGCGAACATGATCATGCTTGCGAACAACTTCGTGAGCTTCCCGCATCTCTACTCGCCCGAAAGCAGGGCGGTCTTCGAGATGGGCACACTTGTAATCGATGGGCGACACCTGAGCTTCAGCGTGCGTGTCGAGAATCGTGCTGAACATAGTAAGCTGGCCAAGGAGAGCAACATCTTCGTGGTCTATGCTGAAGTGATGCCAGGCCACGGCAAAGAGAAATACGAAGTTGCCGTACCGGTGACGGCAGGCGGCAAGGGCAACCTGTGCGTTGGGAAGCGCGGACTCTTCAGGGATATTGATGGCTATGAATCCGACGCGCGAATTCTGCAGATCATCGAGAACCCTATAAGCATAATGGAAGCGATACTCTCGCCGTTCCAGAGAGTCGGCAAGATGCTCAGCGGTAAAGTCGAATCGATGGCCGCTGCCGCTGAAAAGAAATTCGATAAAACGACATCCGGTGCACTTGCCTCTGTTGGTACCGGCCAGCGGAAGCAGGCCCAACCTTCAAGTGGCCTGATGGCGGGCGGCCTGTTGATGGGTGGCAGTGTTGCGATCGCTGCGCTCGGCTCAGCTTTCGCCTATATCACTAAGACCTTGGCGCCACTCGGCGCGGTCAAGATCAGTCTTGGCATACTTGGCGGCCTGGTGATCCTGATATTGCCCATTTCTCTGGTGGCCATTCTTAAACTGCGAGGCCGTGATCTCAGCGACATCCTCGAAGGTGCGGGCTGGGCCATAAATGCGCGGATGCGGCTGACGCTCAAGCAGGGCCGGATGTTCACAGAGGAACCTCGCCTGCCTGGTTCAGTGGGAAAGACCGGATTCTGGGGCGGCCTCATACTGCTGGGCATAATCGTCCTGCAGGTAGTCTATTTCTTGAACAAGTTTATTGAGAAGTGAGCTGAGCGCCTGTTCAGCGGCTACTTTTCATCATCGTCCATCACATGATCAAACTCGTGCTCTTCGATCAAATCCTCAAGGGCACCCATGCGCTTGGGCTTCATCTTGAAGAGCCAGCCATCACCGTAGGGATCTAAGTTCACCAGTTCTGGTGAGGTTACAAGTCTCTCATTTACTTCTGTCACCGTGCCAGCCACTGGTGCAAGGAAATCCGTTGTGTCGTTTACGCCTTCGAGAATACCCGCTGCATCACCGGCTTCGAGTTGGTCGCCCGGATCAGGGAACTCGATGCGTACGATATCGGACAAACATTCCTGCCGTTCGGTCGTAATACCCACTACAATTGTTTTCTCATTCACAGCAAGCACCCATTCGTGGGTCGTCGTGAACCTGAGTCTTTCCGATACTGCTATATCCATATTCTTCCTCACTTTGAATGCGGAGCGTGAAATTCAGTTCCCTGCTGAAGACTTGTCAAGAAGTCAGCACGCATCCCCTCGAATTCTACCGGGACGCTGAACAGGCCTACTCGTACCCGTCAGGAAACTGCCTCTCGAATATCAAAATACACGGGAAAGTCAAAAAAAAATCATCCAAAAAGAACCTTTTGGCGAGGGACGAAGGATCAGGAAGTATATCTCCTGATCTCATCCATGGATTTCCGGACGGGTTCCCTGTCGGAAATTCCTTCGGCCGGCCGGCCCAGACAGATCATTACATCGATCTTTGTGCCTCGCGGCAGCCCCAACGCTTTCTTGACGCGTTTCTCACTGAACCAACCTAACCAGCAGCTTCCCAAGCCTTCCTCTGCCGCCTGCAGGATGAGGTGTTCACAGGCGATACCAACATCAATAAGGCTGTATTTCACCCCCCTGAAGTGACCACCCAGCTTAGCCGCGAGTTTGGACCTTTCAGTAATGATCGCAATGAGAACTGGTGCCTCGCCAGCGAACCTGTTCATGCTGTAAATCCCTGAAAATGCGGCATTTGCGAGTCTTTGCCTCTGCCCGGGCTCGTCCACTACGATGAATCGCCATGGCTGGGAATTGCATGCTGAAGGGGCCAGCCGCGCGGCATCGAGGCATCTCTCCACGGTTTCACGAGTTACTGGCTCAGGTGAATAGTGCCTGAAGCTACGCCGTTTTTTGGCCAATTCGAGGAATTTCATGTAATGCCCCCGCTTTCCCACCTCAATGTCTGTTCTGCGCTCACTATGCTTATAGTATAGCTGTAATAGGTGGCATTGGCAGGATTTTGTTGCGGCTGCAACAGAGTATCTCTATGATGCTTCGTTACGGTAACTCGGGAGATACGATTTCGGCCATGACTAAGGAAGTTCGCACAAGCAAATTGACTGGTACCCGCTTTTTCTTCGCTATACTACTCGGACTGTTCGGCGGACTCTTCATATGGGTGGCCACCCCTTACATTGACGTCATAATCAACTCAAATAATTATGCCGCCGATCTTTGTGACGGGTACCTGTCGCCCGGTTTCATGTTCGTCATCCTGTTTTTCGTTCTCGTTTTTAACCCGCTGCTCTGTTGGATCAATCGTCGCATGTCGCTGAACTTCCGGCAGATGCTGGTAATTGTGGCCATTGTGCTCATCTCTTCCTCGTTGCCCGGCGATGGGCTTCTCCGCAGGTTGCCCTACCATATGGCCGGAACACCACAACACGCCAACCAGAATAACCGCTATTCACGAGTCTACCGGGATTACGTGAGACATGAGACACGCCTCAGCCAGTTCGCGAGAGAAAATTTCAACATCGAGTTGCCCCATGCGCCAGATGCCCTGTTTCCCGATGAGCTGGGCGCCGGGCTACCAACACCTGCCGGCGATTACTTTATAGAAGAGCTACCGCCACTGGATCCGAAGGATCCGGGCGGCCCCAAGCAGCCAATCCCCTGGAAGAAATGGGCGGTGCCCACGTTGACCTGGAGTGTATTGCTCGTCTTCTCGTGGATGATGATGATTGCACTTGCCCAGATCGTGCTGCCTCAGTGGCGCAAGAATGAGCGACTCTCATTCCCCATGTTGACATTGCAGCAATCACTGGTTGCGCCGCCACGCCCGGGCAAGAAATTCGGGCCGCTCTTCCACAACAAGATCTTCTGGGCAGCAGTGATTGCCGTCTTCATACTGCGGTGTCTTGACAAATGGAACCACTTCTCTCCGGGAGCTGTTCCTGCCGTACCCCTCAGTTGGGACCTGGGTCGATTCTTTACGGAAATACCCTACACGTATCTACCGGGCTATATCAAATCGAGCATGCTCTTCTTCATGGTGATAGGTGTGGCCTATTTCATGCCCACCCGTATTAACTTTTCGATATGGTTTTTCGTGCTGAGTTATGGCATATACCAAATGCTGGCCAAGGCATACTGGCCGCCATATCACGGTGGTGCCATAGACAACCATCGTATGGGGGGCATGATTGGAATTTCCCTAGTGATCCTGTTCCTTGGCAGATCCCACTGGAAACGGGTTTTCGGACTGATCTTCAGAAAGGCGAAAACCGAGGAAGACGTCACTTACCGCAAAGCTGCGCTCATGTTCATACTGGGCTGCGTTGGGATCTATGCCTGGCTGGCTTGGGTCGGCATGACACCTGGCTGGGCGCTCCTCTACGTTGGCTTTGCGTTCATGGTTTCACTGGTAATCACGCGCGTTATTGCAGAATCCGGCGTCCCGTTCCTCCGCATGCCGGTATTGCTCGGACAACTTGTCTGGCTCTTTCCGCCCGCCGCTGTGACCGCACATGCGATTTACTACGAACGCATCTTCAATACAATATTCGCCAGCGCCTCCATTGCCAGTCCCGCTGCGCTGGCAGCACAGGGCATGGCCATTGACGAAGAATCAACACCCCGGCACCGATGGCGGCTGGGCTGGATCCTTTTGGCAGTTCTTTTTATCAGTCTCATTGTCTGTGGTGCAGTCCACGTACAGGGCAACTACCAGCACAGTGTCACGATGGACGGCTACCAGACTCCTCTGAACCCTTACTGGTTCAAAGACTGGAACGTGTCTCTTGGCACCATCGACAACGTTATAGGAAAGGGCCAGCCCCAAACGGCTCCTTACAGCAGGCTCGGCCACCTGTCATTTGGCGTAGGGCTTGCTGTTATCTTGCAATTCCTTTCGTTGTCGTTCCCCGTATGGCCAATCCATCCTATCGGTATGGTTTGTATGCATACCTGGTGGATAGGCAGAACCTGGGTTTGTGTTTTCATAGGCTGGGCATTAAAGAAGCTGGTATTGCGTTATGGAGGCTCCAGACTCTACAGAACGTTCACGCCGTTCTGCCTGGGCCTCATTGTTGGTGAAGCTTCTGCGCTTGTGCTCTGGGGATTGGTCCCCGGCATGGTGCGCCTTATGAAGGAAATTCTATAACGATGAAGAACCTGCTCGTTTCTGGTTGTATTGCGGCTTTGCTGCTTGCGGCTGCGCCCGTGTCAGCATCCCCCCATGATGCGACCCCCGAAATTCTCAAGGGAGTGCAGGCCGGCACGAAATGGATCGGTGGCGTGTCCTCCAGGATCGTCGGTTCTCCGGAACATGCCGCCGTCCGTGCCCGACTTGAAAAAGAACTGTCGGAACTACCCAATGTGCGACTCTGGACGCACGACTTCCCCGTGATGATGCCCCAGGTCAAGAAGGCAACCATAGAGCTTGGGGCCAACAGGGAACGTATCTACCCGCTCTGGCCCGCAGGTGTCAGGATGAACACGACTCCTGCCGAAGGGATAAAGGGCAAGCTGATCTACGTTGGTAACGGCGAACCGGACGATCTGCCCGTTGGTGAACTGCGAGACAAGATCGTAGTAATGAACGTTAAGGGCGGCCATAACTGGAAGACCGTTTTTGCGCTAGGTGCTAGGGCAGTAGTACTCCTGGGCTCTGAAGATGATCGCCACATCGATTTCAGCTCACACGTGCTTCCCGTGACCATCAACCTTCCTCGCTTCTATGTCCCTGCAGGCCCGTTGGCAGAGACCCTCCGCACATCAAGTGAGGAAGCAACTCTCTACTGTCGTTCGGCATGGGAAGATGTCCAGGCTAGGAACCTATATGCTCTTGTGAAACCTGAAAACTACGAGGGTGGCGAGAAGGCAATAGTGGTGATGGTGCCTTTTGATGCCATGAGCGTGGTCCCGGAGTTGGCGCCAGGCGCTGATGCCGCTGTCGACGCTGCCCTGGCACTTGAGCTTATCAAGTACAGCTCAAAGAATCCGCCGCGCCATCCGGTCATGTTCGCATTTGTTGACGCCTACGCAATCAACCAGCTCGGTGTGCGCCAGGCGTTGCTCTCGTATTCGACGCTAAAGGAAGTACGGGACCAACTCCAGAAGTCAGATGCCAAGAATCGTCAGGAATATGACAATCACGTAAAACTGGCCGGCCTCATCAAGGAAAAGAAGAAGCCCCTCAGCGGACTCCAGGGCTATGCTCAATGGCTCAAGACCAGCATGAGCGTCTGCGACGACGATTCCCGGTCAAAGACAATTCCCATAATCCTGGTCCTGACAGGTGTCATTGGACTCATTGCCGTCTGGTTGATCAGGCCCTCCACCGTTAAACGGTCCGAAAATACGACCGGGCCCGACCTCAGACATCTGAAATGCGTCGGTGTGGCGGTCGTATCGGCCCTCACTATCTTCATTGCAGCACTGCCCCTGTGCTTCACTGATGCTGCCCTTCAGCATGCCGACATCGCCAGCGACGATATCCTGGATCTTGTCAGTCGCCCCGATTTCAAAGATTTGCACAGGTATGTCAAAGAAGAGGTCCAGAAGAAAGTGCTGGTAGTTGATGCGGTGCTCTATCCATTGCGCCTCACCAAGAGCAGGGTCGATCGTAAGATCAACAAACTTAAAAATAAGCATGAAGAAAGAGGCACCGTGGCGCCCGCCTCGGTCATGGATCCATTACTCAAGGAGCAGGCCAAGCTCGGAGTGGAAGTCAAGAAGCTGGAAGCAAAAAGGCAGCATATCCAAGTAACGCAGAAACAGTTGATTGAAGAAGAACCGATCACCGACGAATTCAGGACCGATGTTGAGATCCTTTGGCAACGCATGCTGGCACGTATCAATGGCCAGAAAGAAGCGAACGACAGGCGCTTCGAGATCGACAAGCAGCACAATCAACGCCGTCTCGATCTAGCGTCGGAGCTCGGCATTATCGCAAGGGAGATGGATGAAGTAAGGCCCATTTCATTCGTGATGGGTCTCGATATCTCCGATTCAGGGATTGCAGCAGGTCCCGCTTTCTACGATGCATTTCTGCTCCTCGATGAGAAGAGCAATGCCAAGGATTTCACCGCCTGGGTCAAGAAGGTCGAGAAGTCCGGGCAAGCGCTCGTTCCTGACCGCGTACGGTTGGGCGTCAACCTGGCCCCTATGGACAGCCTTTCGTCACAATCCTCGCATATCACGGGCTATGTTGGTACCCTGACCGGATCACTCAAAAGTTTCGGCGTCAAGGGCATGACCTGGGCAACCCTTAACGGCTCCAGATCCAAGGTTGACACGCCAAACGATATAATTGAGAAACTTGACTGGAATCGGCTTGGACCCCAGGTTGAAGCCACCGCAGCAATGGCGCTGCTCCTCTTCTCTGATCCAGAATTCGTTGTCGAAAATGCCAAGTTGTCCGCCCGCATTTACAGGGCACAGGGCATGGTGGCCGACCAGGCACCCGGAGAACCTGTTGCTCGTATCCCCATGTCCGGCTACGTAACAACCATGGTGCCTGCCAACAAGTCCAAGAAATATGTGAGTTTCCTCAACCCGGTACCGGGATTGCGGCATCTCGAATTCGTCAGGACGGGCCCCGACGGACAATTTGTCATTGATGGTATTTCCGGAGGGTCGGGCCACGGGAGCATGCGCAACCTGATGATGATGGCGTACGCGATCGAGGAAGATGGCCGCGTGTCGAGGGCAATCAACAAGAGCGAAGGCGGCAAGGGGGTCAAGCTCACCATGAATCGCAGGCGGGAAGGTGCTCCCGAGGCGCTGCGTGGGGTCGTGTTCACCTGTGAGGGTGTTACGATCCCCGGTTTCTTCGATCCGCGCTTCCTTTCTGAACTCCCGGACATGACGGTCCTGGATGCAAAACGCGGACCACCTAAGCGCATCAACGCAGATCTCTACCGTGACATAATCAACATCTACGTTGAGCCTGATACATCGTGGCAGGTTCTGCTCCGTGCGGGTTCTGTGGGTAACCGCATGATATTTGCCAATGTCATGCCCAGCGAGGAAGCCGAAGGCAAATCCATTCGCCAGACACTCCGGGGCTTCAAGGGCTCAAATATCGGCGCCCATCCTTTCTATGCCGCTGCGCAAGATTTCTATAATCTCGATGCCAGGCGCGTATCTGACTACAAGAAAGCCGGTATTGTCAGTAAGCCAATTGAAGAACTCCAGAAACGGACCAAGGCGGAACTGGCACTCGCAGATGAAGCCCTCGCAAAGAACGATGGGAGGGAATTCTTCCGGGCCTCCACCGCCGCACTGGCCAATGAGATCCGGGCCTATCAGACCGTCAGGAAAACAGCCGATGACGTCATCCGCGGTGCGATCTTCCTTCTACTGGCACTGATTCCGTTCTCCTACGCCATGGAACGACTGCTCTTTGCATCGGGCCATGTCTACAAGCAGATCTTTGGCGGATTCATGATCTTCGCCGTAATGGCCGCAATGCTGTTCGCATTTCATCCGGCTTTCAAGATGAGCAGCCTGCCGGTCATGATTGTGATGGCGTTTGGCATCATCTCCATGAGCATTCTGACCATCTCGGTCATATTCTCCAAGTTCGAAAACGAGCTGGAGAGAATGCGCAGCAGCATGGCCGAGTCGATTAGCGCCAAAACTTCCAGGCTCGGCCTTCTGTCTACGGCCATGCGACTCGGGATCGCCAACATGCGCAAACGCAAGCTCCGCACAATCCTGACAGGCATGACGATCGTCCTGATCACCTTCTCCCTGCTCTGTTTCATGTCTGCGAGCACTTACGAAGGCAAGAAAGAATACAGCATCAATAAACCTTTCGACAACCATGCTGTGTTGATCCGCCAGCCAGCCGACCGTCCGATGCCCGACCAGGCGCTGCGTACCCTGGGCACGACGACGGGCAAAGATCTCGCGATAGCGCCTCGGTACTGGTGGTCAGTCTATTCCGATACGGAATGGCGCCTGAACGTACGCAACCCGGTAACTGGGAAGCAGATACAGCTCATGTCCGGCCTCGGCCTTTCCGCGGCTGAATCGGAAGTTTCGGCAGTAAAAACCGTTTGTTCTGATTGGGACAAGTTCGCGGAGAATGGCGGCTGCTACCTCGCCGAAGATACTGCCAGGGAGCTGGATGTTAAGCCTGGCGATATGGTTGTTGTTGGCGACAGCGCTATCGAACTGATCGCAACATTCTCTTCAACAGATTTTGATGAAAAGATGATGCGGCTTGATGGACGCAGTATGCTGCCGCCCGACTACTCGTCGATGGACAGTGATGAGCGTAGCAAGACGGCTCGTTCGGATACGGAGTCGGCATTCATCCAGATGGCCTCAGGCGCGCTGGGAGAAGAAGATTCCTCCGTGCGCGCACTGGAGAGCAGCAAGATCATCGTTCTACCTGCGGACATGGTCCGTGAGAAGAAGGATTGCACGTTACGTAACCTGGCAATTCCCATGGGTTCAGCAGAAGAGGCGCGTAATTTCGCCATGAAGCTCTCGAACAGGCTCTCGTTCCCGATCTACTACACTGGGGTCAAGGAGGTACGTGTTGTGGCGGCGCGCCCACTCGCACCCAAGGCGCCCAAGAGCGTGCTGATCCCGCTGCTTATCGCAGGATTCATCATCTTCAATACGATGCTGAGTTCGCTTGCCGAACGTGAACGGGAAATCTATATCTATACGAGTCTCGGCCTGGCACCGGTCCATGTCGGCGTTCTGTTCCTAGCCGAAGCGATCACCTACGGATTGCTCGGATCGATCTTTGGATATGTCGCCGGACAGGGTCTGGCCAAAGTGTTCAGCGCACTCGGATGGATGGGTGGCATCACGCTTAACTTCGGTGGCACCCAGGCGATAATTACGATGTCGCTGGTCCTTGTGATCGTTGTCGCATCATCACTGGTCCCTGCCTACCTGGCGGGCAAAGTCGCAACGCCGTCGAACAAGATGACCTGGATAGTACCAGCGCCAGAAGTCATTCCAAACGGTTACATGATAAAGGATGCCCTGCCGTTCACTGCCACGGCAAGAACGGCAGCGGGTATAGGTGCGTTTCTTTACGAGTTCTTCGATGCGCATAAGGACGGTAACATCGGCAATTTCACGGCAGACAGTATCGGGTTGAAGGAAGCTGTTGAGGACGGTTGTCGTACCATTGTCGTGACCAGTACCGTCTGGCTCTCACCTTACGATTTTGGTGTGCGTCAGAATCTCAGGCTGACCATTTCAGATCTGCTCGAGGAAGAAGATGTTTACGAGATCAGGGTCGAACTCACACACGGATCCGGTCAGCTGACGAGCTGGCGCCGGCTTAATAAGATGTTCCTGGGCGATCTGCGTCGTCAGCTATTGGGATGGCGCAAGCTTGAGGCCAAGAGCCTCGTGGCGTTCATCGAACAGGGCGATGAGTTGCTGGCAAAGGTATAAGACAACATGGCAATGCGCGAAGACAAAGAGATTCAAGAGTTTCGCAATATCATGGCGGAGCCGGATTCCTACGAGGAGGGCTTCAGTTGGCGAACGGTGATCATGGCTGTGTTCGTTGGCCTCTTCATGGCGCCGGCCCAGAAATACATGCAGCTTGTTGCCGGCCTGCAGATGGGGCCTGCTGCACGCTGGGTCACAGTGATCCTCTATGTTGAGATCTGTCGTCGCGCCTTCACGAAACTCAAGAAACCCGAGCTTTTCATCTTGTCGTATATGTGTGGAGCTGTGATCTCCTCTACGGGTGGCCTGCTCTGGCGACAGTTCATTGTACAGAGCGAAGAACTCCGCAAGATGGGAATCATCGAGTATATTCCCGGCTGGTACGCGCCACGTGACCCGGACGTCTTGGCCTTGAGGGATTTCTTCATCCCGGAATGGCTGGTGCCTATCGGCCTCATGGTTCTCACGAGATTCCTTACTCGATTGGACCATTTTGGACTGGGCTACGTCATGTTCCGACTCACGTCCGATGTTGAGCGGCTGCCGTTCCCCATGGCGCCGGTCGGCGCGATGGGTATTACGGCTCTGGCTGATGCGTCCAGCCAGCGGGAAACATGGCGCTGGCGTACGTTTGCCTTTGGCGGGATGGGGGGTATCGCCTTCGGTATGATCTACCTGGCATTGCCCAATATCACAGGTGCGATCTTCTCAAAGCCGTTGAGTATTATACCGATCCCGTTCATTGATATTACGAACTACACGGAAGGAATCATGCCGGCCATGCCGTTCATGATCAGCTTCAACCTGGGCCTTGTCGTGACGGGTATGGTCATGCCGTTCTGGGCGATGATGGGTAGTTTCATCGGGCTCATCTTTACAATGATATTCAACCCGATTCTCTATCATGCCGGTGTCCTGACGAACTGGGAGCCGGGCATTGGCGGGATTAAGACCATCCAGGCCAACGTGATGGATTTCTATTTCAGTTTCACGATTGGACTCAGCCTGGCTGTTGCGGCCATCGGCCTATGGCATGTGACCAGCAGCTTCCGGAAGAAACGTGCCGATATGGATGCTGCGGGTAAACCGAAGATGGAATGGGGCAAGCTCTTCAAGCCCCCGGCGGGACGTGGCGATATCCCGATTTGGGCCGGGCTGGGAATATATTTCTTCTCAACAACGGTCTACATTGGACTCACCTATTACCTCGTGAATCATATGTCAGGTCCGCTCATGGGCCCGAAATTTCCGCTACTGCTTCTTGTCTTCTACGGATTCATCTACACGCCTTTCATAAGTTACGTGTCAACTCGAATGGAAGGCATGGTGGGCAGGCAGCTGCCAATTCCGTATATGCGGGAAGCGACCTTCATCCTCGCGGGCTACAAGGGCGCAGCGATCTGGGTGGCGCCTGTCCCGTTCCATGACTATGCGAGACAGGCCGTCTTCTTCAGGACCACGCAGCTTACGGGGACCAAGTTTACTTCGCTCATGAAGGCGGAACTGGTTCTGTTCCCGATAATGGCTATTGGCATGGTGGCTTTCAGCCAGTTCATCTGGTCGATAGGCAATGTGCCTAGCGAGATGTTTCCTTATGCAAATGAGTTCTGGGAACTGAACGCATATCAACAAGGACTTCTGTGGTCTGCAACGATGCCGGGCGAAGCGGCCGCACCGTTCCGTGAGGCATTCAAGTTGCCAGTGTTGTTGTCAGGGTTTGGCATGGCGATGGCCGTGTTCTGGGTGCTTAACCATTTCAACCTGCCGATCTTCCTGGTTTACGGAATCATCCGGGGCTTGGACCAGTCGCTGCCGCAGGGCATCATCCCGATGTTTATTGGCGCGTTACTCGGCAGGTATGTCTTTAAAAAGAAATTCGGCGATAACTGGCCAAGATACCGCATCGTCTTCGCTGCCGGGTTTGCTGCCGGCATGGGGTTAGCAATGATGCTTGGACTTGGCTTTGTTCTGATGGCTAAGAGCGTGATTAAACTGCCGATGTAATTGAAACAGCCGAAAAAACACAGCGAGTAGCAGCATGCAGAGTTTTGGAATTGGATAGGGAAAATGGAGAAGAAACACAAAGAGACCGCAGGGAAAACGGAGTGGGTCGAGCTTGCCTGGATGGGCTGGCAGGTATCCGTGCCGGCTGACTGGCGGCCATTGCGCATCGAGGGAGAATGGCTGCGCGGCACCATGGTCATTGGAAATTCCGATGGGCCCTGCATCCAGGTCAAATGGATCAGGCCCGACACGCGCAGGTTCAGGCCCGACCGCGCCATAGCGCGCCGGACCAAGAAAGAGAAGCGAAACAACCTATCACTGTCGAAATCCTGTCCGAGCGCCACGGATTTCAGACACTGCTCCTGGCTTACCGGGAAAGAAGGAACTGCAAGGGCAGTGTGGTATGGCTACGCCCCGAAAGCCGAACTCATGCTTGAACTTGTCGCGAGGATGAAGGATGGCAAGACCGGCAAATGGATAGAAAAACGGATCATCCCATCCCTCAAAGCTTTCCGGGCGAATGAAGCAATGCCTATTGCCGTATTCGGTGCAAGCTTCAAGATCCCGGCCGGCTTCACGCTCAAGACGTGGAAACTCGAGCTCGGCGATATCACCATTAAGCTCGATGCGAAAGAGAGCAAATCGCTAACGTTGCGCCAGGTCTATCCCGCAGGACTGGCTCTTTCCCGGCGCCCCATCGAGCGATGGCAGGAATTGAAACCTTTCAAGGAACACAGATCATTCAGGACGAACGGCAAGCCTGCTCCCTGCAGGATTGAAAGGAACGGCCATGCCTGTTCCGGAATCCGTCGATGCGGGAAGAAGAGACTGCCGGTGCCACTGGGCATGATCGCCTCGCGCACGAGCGTTGCGATGGCCGTGCATGACGTCGAAGATGATCGCATTTTCATGGCAGAATACGATGCGAAGAAAGAGGCACCTGAAGGTATTGTCGCCAGGGCTATTGCCGAAATGAATTGGGCAATGAGAAACGGGCAGAACTGAAGATGTTCGCGCAGAAGAAGCCGAAACTCACGCGCGAACAGGTTTTTCAGAGCCGGCCTTTTCAGGCCCCGGTTACGAAGAAAGAGGAGATCGAAAAAGGCGGAGTCAGGTTGACGTACACTGCGGCACGGCCAAAGTGGCAGCGTGTGCTGGGTGCGCCCGAGAATGCCACGGTCAGTTTTGAGTTGGATGCCTACGGGTGGGAAGTATATGAAGCCTGTAACGGAAAGAGCACGGTGCGAGAGATTATCAAGAATTTCGCCGTAGACCATAACCTCGCGATGGCTGAGGCAGAATTGTCCGTTACCACTTTTTTGAAGACACTGATAGGCCGCGGGCTGGTGGCCGTAGAAGTAGACAAGAAGAAAGCAAAATGAATAAAGAAAACACAATACTGGACGATAACCGGCACAGGAAGAAAATCGGGCGCCAGGTGCAGCTTCCTGTTTCGAATGCTATAAAGATCGCCTGGCAGAATATCCGCGTCCGACTAGGCCGATCCCTGCTGGTCACCAGCGGGATCATCCTGGCCATCTCGTTTCTGTCCTACATACTCTGCTCCGATGCAATCGCCAAGAACATCGCCGGCAAAGCCAATCAGCATCAGATTGAACAGCTTCAGCGTGACGGCAAACTCACCATCAACAGCGAAGATGCCAAGACCCAGACACGCTGGATGGTCGGGCTGGCGCTGCTTGTCAGCTTTGTTGGCGTCCTTAACTCCATGCTCTTGAGTGTCACCGAGCGTTTCCGCGAAATTGGCACCATGAAATGCCTGGGGGCACTCGATAAACTCGTTGTTGAGCTATTCCTGTTCGAGAGCATGTTCCAGGGACTGGTCGGCACGTCACTGGGCATCATAATGGGCCTGTCACTCGCGCTGGGCGAAGGATCACTTACTTATGGATCGGCGATGACAGGACTCGTACCCGTGGTTGGAATCATAAAGCGTGTGGGCATCTGCCTGCTGGCAGGCACGCTTCTAACGGTGTTCGGTGCACTCTACCCGGCCTGGCTGGCTGCCAGGATGGAACCGATCAGCGCAATGCGTTTGGAGGTATAACAAATGAACGATAGGGCAAAGAATTCTGATGATCACTTGCTTGCGGCCAATGTGGTGCGCGCAGTGGATGTTAAGAAGGTTTTTAAACTCGGTGGTGAAGAAGTGCACGCATTGCGCGGCTGTACGCTCTCCATCAAGCGTGGAGAGTATATCTCCATCATGGGGCCGTCAGGTTCCGGCAAGACAACTTTCTTCAACATGATTGGCGGATTGGACAAGCCCAATTACGGACAGGTCTTTATCGATGAAGTGGACATTGCATCGCTCGATGCCTTCGAGCTCGCATGGCTGAGATGTCACAAGATCGGCTATATTTTCCAAACCTTCAATCTGATCCCTGTGCAGTCGGCCCTCGAAAACGTCATGCTCCCGATGCTTTTCTCGGGCATGCCCGAAGCAGATGCACAGGACAAGGCCGCCGATCTCCTGCAGAAGGTCGGACTGGGGCACAGGTTACTCAATAAGCCAACTCAGCTCTCCGGTGGTCAGCAGCAGCGTGTTGCCGTTGCACGTGCACTGGCAAACGATCCGGCAATTCTTCTCGCTGACGAACCGACTGGCAACCTCGACCTTAAGACGGGCGAAGAAATCATCGAGATGCTCAGCGGGCTCAAGGATGATTTCGGGGTAACGGTCATCACCGCCACTCATGACCATAAGATGCTCAGCGTTTCCGACCGCGTCATCTATCTGGTCGACGGCCGGATCGACCGCATCCAGAGGCGCGAAGACCTGCGTATTACTGTGGGTACGATTGAAGAGGGGCATTGAGGGAAGGCTGCAGGAAGAGATCATTCCGGCAATCAGCTAAACGCCTCAGATCGTCGTATTACCTGCGTACAGGGTCATACATGAAACTGGACAACAGGGTTGACGCAAGAAAGATGTTTTGAGAAAGAATCGAAGGAAAGCCGAAAGGTCTTGCGCCTGATGAATCAGGCAAGGAGCGGATTGTTGAGTGTTTAGACCCGATTCTTATTCTTTCACTACTATGGGTGCAAGAGCGATTCATCGATTGCAAAACAGAGGAAAGCGCTGCGCACGTCTCTGAGTCATGATGCTGAATTGAGCGCGAAGCTGCCAAAACTCAAGAAGCAGCCGGAAAAGCTATATTCAATATTCAAGGTCCTGTGCTCCCGAGGCTAGCGCATTGGCCCTGCGTTGCCAATTACTTGGAGCGCTTGGCCTTTTGTGGTTGCATTTCTGATGCTCGTAGGCTAACAAAGATTCATCAGATACGCATAATACAACAATCGGAGGTGTCATGAATAAACTCGCCCTGGTAGTACTTGTCACGATCATAACAACCGGCTGCATAACATCCGGCATAGGTCAGGATGCGGCAATAACTCTTCCCAAACCGGAAGGTAACCTTCGTTACTCGATAACCGTTGCCAAGTTTGAGAACAAGGCCAACTGGTCCGGAAAATGGAACGTCGGTGACGGCTTTTCCGATATCATGACTCACGCATTGCACGAGTCAGGATGGTTTATCGTGCTGGGCGATCCAGAAATGCGCAAGGAGGCCATGAATGAGCAGGATCTCGTTGCCAGCGGCAGAACGGCCAAGGGGAAGAAATCGGCCAAGATCGGTCGCATGACGCCCGCACAGCTCCTCGTCAAGGGTTCCGTAACACACGTGGAGAACAACACCTCAGGTACCGGTGGCGGTCTCAGATACAAAGGCATCAGCCTCGGGGGATCAAGCGGCAAGGGTGAGGTCAATATCACAATGTACCTCGTCGACTCAGAAACCGGCCAGGTGAAAGCATCCACGAAAGTTGTCGGCAAGAGCGGCAAACGCGGACTTTCCCTCGGATACAGCGGTTCCAAACTCGGCGGACTCACGGGTGATCTCGGTGGCTTCAGGAAAGACAATGTCGGCAAGGCCTGCGAACATGCCGTTGCGCAGGGAGTTCAGTTCCTGATCAAGCAGCTGGAGAAGATTCCCTGGGAAGCAACGATCGTGCTTGCCAAGGGCGACAGGATCATGATCAATCGCGGATCGCGCGAAGGTGTGGCCATTGGCGACACATTCGAGGTCGGTGAAGTTGAAGATGTTGTTGACCCCGATACGGGCGAAGTACTCGACAGCGACATGACCACGATCGGCAAGATCGAAGTAACAAAGGTTAAAGAGAAGGTCGCTTACTGCAAGCCGCTTGAAGGCAAGGGAAAGATTAAGAAGACAATGTCCGCCCATCCGGTCGATTAATCCGGAGACAGAAACAAGCTGCCCACGAAAGAACTCAGAAGACAACAAAATGGCGGCACGGAATAATGGCCAATCGGTCATGATTTCCGTGCCGTTTCTTTTTTTGCGCTTACCTGCGGTGCCCCGCCGACTTGTCCCGCCAAAACTTTGCGCCGGGCGAAACCTTGGCGAGGGTGGTGGTGGCTCTATTTCTCACCTGAACAGGTGAGGTCGTATCCCCGTTTTCGGGTACGGTTTCGCTTTTTGTTGTGCTGAGCTGACTATCACGCTTGCCTGCACAACCTTCCCTTATGTACCTTTTCTTATGTGTGCAAGCATTTGGTTTTGATTGGAGGATTATGAATTTCTTTTCTGATTACGAAATTAGAGCACAAGATGTGTAGCATTCTGGTATCGATCACATCACGGGTCTTGGGTAGGCAGTCCTGGCAACATCTTGCTGCTTTGCTGCTAATCTGCTGCACGTTCCTGGTCGCGCCTCAGTCGAGCAGTTCAGCACCTCCCGAGAACAGTTTTGTTTACAAGGAACCAAAGCCTCTGCGTGGCGATGACATCATTGCGCTGAAACTGCGGGCAAAAGATTTTTCAGCTTACTATGGAATCCAGTTCGGACCGGGTCCGGAAGATGTCCTGTACCTGATCCTCGACTGCAAGGAAGAGTATGCCCGGTACGATATCCTGCAGGTCTATGTGCCAGGTCACAGCAAGTACGGCCGACCGGCATCATTGAGGGGCTCGAAAAAGAGCAAAGGTGTTGCATTCAGAAAGATAGAGCTGAGAACCTGTTTTTCACAGATCTCTGTTGAATACAGTATCCTGGCCTGGTCAACCGCACAATGGGACAAGAGCAGGATCGATCTCGACCTGGAGATCACGTGTAGAGTGAAGGACGCCGCCACCGGCGACAAAGCGACTTTTGTTCTGTCAGGGGACGTGAGTCCGATCATCAATGCATTTGCACAAATACCCGTCTCTCCCGTGATTGGAGTACCTTCCCTGAAAGTTTCATGGGATCACAGGAGCGACCCGCCGCACGTCAGGTGGAAGGTCAAGATGGGAGACTATGCGCTGGTACCCGATGCTGGCTTCAACCCGAAAGCTGAAGTGGTGATATCCACAAAAGACGGTAAGGTAAAGATGCGGAAACGTATCAAGGTCAAGTCGAGCGAAAAGACCGAGTTCACCTATAAACCCGATAGAGAACTGCGGCCTTCCACTCCTTATCATGCCAGCGTCACAATGGATCTTGAACCATTCTGGCCCGTACTGAAGAGCAATGCTGTTGGTATGCTCCGCAATTAGTTTACATACTGCATCCGCGTCTGCCGTTTCTCTGCTGGACTCAAGTGATTGCGGTCGTATAATGCTCATCAGGGAAGGCACTATTATGAAGAAGCCGTCTTTGGGAAAACTGTCTCTCAGTTCAAAAGGGGCGAGGTATCACTTCGCCGTTGGCATAATGTTGACCTCCGTGATCCCCGCATTGATTATCGCTTCTTTCCTGATGAATGAACCATGGCGTAAAAACCTAGGACTGCCCGCCTTTATCCTTGTAGGCGCCTGCACGGCGCTCCTTGTTATCTTGGGTTATGCAATCCTGAGGCGATACCCTGCAGCAATCGCACGACTCCAAACCTGCCTTGAAAATGTTACGCGAGGGGACATGCCGGATACTGTCAAGCTTGAACATGCGGGGACGGATATAGGTTCCATCGAGATATCACTCAACAGGATCCTCTCCGAGCTCAAGGGAAGAATCAGGAGTATCAATGAAGAAAAAGACCACCTCGAGACAGCCCTGTGCCAGGGCCAGAAACTCAAGGTGATGGGAACAATGGCCGCAGGCATCGTCCACGAGATAAGTACCCCTGTTCAGTTCGTCGGCGATAACATGCTCTTCATATCAAAGGCGTCCCAGGACATCCTCAAGCTGGGCGATATGTACATGGGTGTTCTCAACAGCTCGCAGGCTGGCGGGGAACTGTCCGGCAAGACGGACGAGGTAGAGGCGATGCAGAAGAAACTGGATTTACCATTCCTCCGCAAAGAAATGTCCGAAGCGATACAACAATCGCGTGAAGGACTTGAGCAGGTGGCGCTCATTGTGCGGGCCATGCATGACTTTGTCTACATGGGCACCGAATCAGGCAAGACTCCTACGGACATCAACGAAACAATCGACCACGCCGTAACACTCGCACGCAACAAATGGAAATATGTTGCAGAAATGAAACTGGCACTCGACCAGGAATTGCCCCTCATATCCTGTCACAGGGGCGATATCACGCAGATCCTCGTCAATCTCATAGCTAATGCTGCTGATGCAATATCAGATGCGAACAAGGATGATAGCCAGCAAACAGGCACTATTACCGTCAAATCGTGCCGTGAGAACAACTGTATCCAGGTCCGTATTACCGATACGGGCACAGGCATTCCTGAAGAGGTCAAGCCAAAGGTTTTTGAACAATTCTTCACGACCAAGGTGGCAGGAAGAGGCTCAGGGCAGGGACTGGCGATCACGCGGTCGCTCATCACCAAGAAGCATAAAGGCACGATAGAATTCGATACTGAGATCGGAAAAGGAACAACGTTCACCGTCAGCATCCCTATAGAACCAGGCCAGCAGGGCTGACAGGGATTGCTGGAGACGGGACAGACCATTGAAAAGACGTATTCTCTTCGTTGATGATGAAGAACGGGTGCTGAACGCTCTGCAGCGCATGCTGTACAAAATGCGCGATGAATGGGATATGCTCTTCTTCACGGACGGCAACGAGGCCGTCGGGGAAATGGCCAGCAGCACTGTCGATGCCCTTGTATCTGACCTCAGGATGCCGGCAATGAGCGGCGACTGTCTCCTTGAGAAAGCACATGAACTGTATCCCGGTATAATCAGGATCGTCCTATCAGCTTTTGCACCTCAGCTGACCGTTTTCAAAACCTTCCTGTTCGCACACAGATTCCTCATAAAACCCAGCGCCTCGGAGGTCGTGATACGAGCTATCGCCAGCCGCCTTTCCCTGCGCGACCAGATGTCGACCGAGAAAGCGCAGGCCATGTTGCTGAGGATGGGTTCCATCTCGCTCATGCCGACAACATTCTATGGGCTCGTAGATCTGGTGGGGCAGGTTGAACCTGATCGTGCCGAGCTGAAACGGATCATAAACAGCGATGCTGCATTGGCCGCCAATCTCCTGCGCTTCTCGCTCTTCGCACTGCCGAAACAGGTGAACGTCACCGACATCTACGGGCTGATCTCTTCCATTGATACCAAGGTCATCCGGGAGATGATTCGTTCCGGAATACTTCACGAGTCTTCGGCATCCACCTGCTTGCGCTTCGGCCTCAAGGAACTGAGTCAACCATTCAGAGAGATCGCAGCAAGAGCCGAAGCGGATCGAGTCGCCTCCAATGACGAACTTGTCTCCGAGCTCATCGATGTTGTCGGGAAGTTGCTGTTCATAGATCACGAGGATGTGCTCTATGCAGAAGTGCTGCGGCGCATCAGGGAATCGAACCAGCCGGAAGATATGGCCGAGCACGACTGCTTCGACCTCACTCACAGGGAAGCAGGCCGGTTGCTGTTCGGTATGTGGGGTCTTCCGAACATTGCTATGGATGGGAACTAACGACATGGAAACGTACAAGATCCTGGTTGTTGATGATGAGGAGCGGTTCCGCAACAGCATCAAGCGCCTGTTCCGGATGATGCCGGGCGACATCACACTAGAAGCCCTGGAAGCATCAAACGGCAGAGAGACAGTGGCAGTGCTGGAGAAGACAAACGTCGACTGTGTCCTGCTCGATCTCTATATGCCGGGCGGGAGCGGAATAGAGTGGATCGGCAGAATACTCGAGCAATTCGGTGACGTTGCCATTGTCATGGTGACCGGCGCCGGCAGCGAGGAAGCAGCGGTCGAGTCCATGAAACAGGGCGCCACCGATTACCTCGTGAAAGGGTCTATCTTGCCTGAGAACCTACAGCGTGCAATCCTGAATGCCGTTCAAAAGGTACGGATGCGGAAACAGCTGAAGGAACAGAAGCTGGCGCTTATCGATGCAGAACGTCAGCGCGTAATGATCCAGAGCCTTGGCGCGGCATGTCACCACATCAGTCAACCCGCGACCGTGATAAAGACATACCTGTCCATGATGAAGAAGACAGAGAAGCAACCGGATATGGCGGAAATGATCGATAACTGTCTCACTGCGGTCGATGTCATTGCCGATATCCTCAACAGGCTCCGGCAGGCAAGTGAGTACCGGACGGTGCCCTACAGACCGCTCAAAGATGGTGAAGCGCCGCGCGTGGACGACGCTATCGTGGATATCTGAGGCGAAGGCCTCGCGGGCGGGGGGGGGGCTGAATGATGAGGCTGAGACTTGAACGAGAGAAACTCTGAAGGCATAGGCCAGGAGCGTCATTCAGGCTTCATCCCTCAAATGCAGCCCTTTGTTTTGTCTCAAGCGATGCCCTTGTATCAAACCGGCCATGAATTGAGACAACCAGCCCGGCTGCGGTTAGTGCCAAACCACAGAATCCCACTACTTTCTGGCCATTTGCTCATTTATCTTCCGGGTTGGCATGAATCTAGCATTGAAGCTGTTAGATATTTGAAAACTTCGGCTGGCTGCCGCTCCCGGGCATGGCGACACTTGACCCTGGTCACGAACAAGAAGAATGACAGAGTCTACGACCGGTTTGGGGGCGGCGCCCGCCTTTTTTTTAACATGCAGCGTTAAACATCAAGGAGATACTCAATGATAAGTGAAAAAATGACAGCAGCGTTGAACAAGCAGATCAATGCAGAGATGTATGCAGGCTACCTTTACCTGGCGATATCTTCCTATTGCTCTTACACCGGCCTGAAGGGTGCATCAAAATGGTTCTTCGTGCAGACACAGGAAGAATCTACGCATGCCTTGAGGATCTACAACTACGTCAACAGGCTCGGTGAACATGCAAAGCTCGCGTCGATCAAAGAGCCACCGACAGACTTCGATTCATTACAGGCCATGTTCGAAGCGGCACTCCAGCATGAGCAGAAAGTCACAGGCATGATCAATGATCTCGTCAACCTCGCGATCGAAGAGAAGGATCATGCAACGGAAATCTTCCTCCAGTGGTTCGTAAACGAACAGGTCGAGGAAGAGGAGAGCGTTAACGATGTACTTGCCCAGCTCAAGCTGGCAGGTGAGGACAAGAGCGGCCTGTTCATGATCGACAAGGAGCTTGGAGCACGCGTCTTCAACATGCCAGCCGATTTTGTTGAAACAATCTAGTCTGAGCAGATAGGACTATTTGTGCTTGGGATGCGCCTTGCTAGGACGATCTCCGCTCCAGCATTTCAGGTTCTTCTTCTTGTTTAGATCGCTTACTCTTTTTGTATTTTCCAACAACTCAGCAACTAGGCACCCACTCAGCGTTCGACAGGCACCGCCCTTCCCTGTAAACTCGCCGCATCATGACAAAACGAAGATTGTCATTAGTCCTCTGTCTTCTGTTCCTGCTCTCCAGCGGCTGCGTCAGCAAGTACTTCTATTATCCGACCCCTATCGTCTACCAGACTCCAGCACATCACGGTCTGGAATATGAGGACGTTACCTTTGTGAGCAAGGACGAGACAAAACTTAGCGGCTGGTTCGTGAAAGCTGGCAATGCGCCGAAAGGAACGGTTATCCATTTTCATGGTAACGCACAAAACATGACCGCCCATTTCTCGTTCGTGAAATGGCTGCCCGCAGAAGATTTCAATCTGTTCGTGTTCGATTATCGTGGTTACGGTCAGTCGGAGGGAGAGCCGACAAGACGCGGGGTTTACGAGGACAGCGTTGCTGCTATTAGATACGTAAGAGAGCGTGACGATGTTGACCCGCAGAAGCTGCTTGTACTCGGCCAGAGTCTTGGTGGGGCTAATGCCATAGCGGCTGTAGGTAGCGGGGAAAGAGAGGGCATAAAGGCAGTTGCCATTGAATCCGCGTTCTATTCTTATCGCAGCATTGTCAGGGACAAGATGAAGGGCATTCCCATCGTTTCGTGGTTCCGATATCCCCTGTCCCTGGTCGTCATCGGCAACGGCAAGAGTCCGGGCAAGGTTGTGGAGAACATTTCACCCATTCCGTTACTCCTGATCCATGGTGCTAGAGATAGGACCATACCACCACATCATGGCGTCAAGTTATTTGAGAAAGCCGAGGAGCCCAAACTGTTCTGGCTCCTAAAAGATGGAAGACATACTGAAGCATTCACGGACCGGCACCCCGATTACAAGGCGGATCTTGTAAGCTTCTATCTGTGGGCACTGGAGAAAGAGATAGAGGACGGAAAACAGAAGAGGGAAGACCGATGACAGTTGTTGTCACGGGTGATGGTTTTATGTAAGGCATGGATGGTTCTCCGAGCCGTCCGAATAAATGGGAGCGATCAAGACTGGGACTCATCGTGTTATGACGGTAATACTGACGGTATGTGGTATTGGATTTGGGTTGTTCGTATTGCTCAATCTACTCGCGGCAAGACATGCCTACCTGATGCTGCATTTCAAGGATGGCGGGGACAGGACCGCAGCGCCTGAATCACTGTCGCTCTTTGCACGGTTCAGAACCCTGGTTTGTGGCGTCACAATACTCAGGCCGACCAACCGGACGACACCTGCAGATGCAGGCATGACATTTCGAACGGTACAATACCCGGCCCGTGACGGCCTGATGCTTGAAGCCTGGCATATTGAGCAGCAGGAGGCGAAAGGACTTGTGCTCCTCTTCCATGGCTACGGTTCGTGCAAGGGTGCACTCGTCAAGGAGGCCTCAGTCTTTCACGAGTTGGGTTATTCTGCACTACTTGTTGATTTCAGGGGTAGTGGGGGCTCGGGCGGAAACTCAACAACAGTAGGCTACCTCGAAGCGGACGATGTTCTGAACTCTTTCGAGTATGCGCGCAGAACCTGGCCAGATCAGAAGATAGTGATATATGGCTCTTCGATGGGCGGTGCAGCCCTGCTCCGCACCATCGCAGTTGAGAAGATAGATCCGGACGCGATCATACTCGAAGCAGTGTTCGATCGAATGCTGACCACGGTAAGAAATCGATTCCGATCAATGCGCGTAGCAACATTCCCGAGCGCAGAACTTCTTACCTTCTGGGGTGGATTCCTGACCGGCTTTCCCGCCTTTAAGCATAACCCCTGTGATTACGCAAGGAAGGTCACTTGTCCAACGCTGTTATTGCACGGCACCGCTGATTCTCGTGCAACCATTGATCAGGCAGAGAACAATTTCTCAGAGCTCGCAGGACCGAAATCATTTGTAAAATTCGACGGGGTTGGCCATGACTCATGCCTCAATGCAGATCCACAGAAGTGGAAGAGCGCCGTTATCAGCTTTCTTGCGACGCGACTTATCTGAGAATTGCTCCGGATCAGGCGCCGCAGACACGAGGCATCCAGATCGGCTCCTTGCCCATCTCTGCATGGAGTAGCTTCAGGAGGAGTTCGCCCTTGAGTGGTTGCGATGCCGGATTGTCCCAGAGATTGTTCACCTCGGCAGGATCCTCCTGCAAGTCGAACAGTTCACCATAGGGCTGATTGTAATAGGCCGTCAGTTTGTAACGATCGTTCACATAAGTTTTTACGTGAATGGTTGTTGGCTGATGATGATTTTCTACCACAACATGATCACGCGGCGCATCAACCTTGTCGCACCAGGCAGCGCTCTGATCGAGTCCTGTCATGGTGCGCGGGATATCCAGCCCCGCAAAACCGAGGAATGTCGGCGCAAGATCGACGATGCTCTGCAATGCGGTTGATCGCTTGCCTTCGGGCACTTGTCCAGGGCAGCTCACGATATAGGGGATCTTGATCATATCCTCGTAATGGAATGGGCCTTTAGCAGTAAGGCCATGCTGTCCGAAGAAATGACCATGATCGGTTGTGAACACTACAACGGTATTATCGGCCAGCCCAAGTTCTTCGAGCTTATCGAGGATCTTGCCAATGTACTTGTCCATGCAGCTGACCATTCCGTAATAGATAGCCATGTCCCGCCGCTTCGTCTTCTCGTCTTTCGTGTGGGATTCAAACCCATGCATGCCGCTCCCGTCCTTTTCGCGCCAGGGCGAGAAGTCCGGGTCTTTCTCCTGTGTCAATTTGAAGTGGGGTGGGTTCTTTTCGTGCTCGCCCTCCGCATCTTTTGGCAGGGTTAGTTCGCTGGGATCGTACATCTCATCCCATGGGTCAGGTATGAGATACGGTAGATGCGGATCGAGGAAGCTTGACCAGAGGAAGAACGGTTCATCGTTCTCTTTGTATTCGGTCATAAGTGCATTCGTGCGTTCTGCTATCCATGTGTCGTAATGATACTTCTCTGGAATGTTCCATTTCCCATATTGAGGATTGGCTGTGCCGCCCGGTTTGTTGAAGCACTTGCGCCAGTCCTTGAAGCCTTTCTCTTCCATCCACAATGCGTAATGCTGGCCCACGTGCTGTTCGTCGGCATGATTCCGCGCCAGTTCGGCTCGCTCAAAGCCGTAGAAGGGGCCCGTGAAGTTGCGCCAGAACTCCAGATTTTGTTGCAATGGGTTGGATTCTATTGAGCGGTACTCAGCAGTGTCCTTGAGTTGCTGGAAATGTGCCTTGCCGATCAAAGCGGTGCGGTAACCTGCCTTCTGGAAGTCCTGGCCGACAGTATGTGCTTCTTCTGGCAGCTTCGTACCCAGGCTCCAGGCACCGTGTTGGCTTGGGTACTGACCAGTGATAATGGACGCGCGGGTAGGCGTGCAGGTGGGATTGCAGGTGTAGGCGCGCTCGAATAACGTGCCGCGTGCAGCCAGCTTGTCCAGGTTCGGGGTCTTGATCTCAGGGTTCAAACAACCCAGCGTGTTCCAATGTTGCTGATCGCTCGTGATGAGCAGTATGTTCGGTCGCTTCATCTACTCTTTCTCCTTTAGCCAATTATAGGCAGGTGACTCTATTTCTTTGTGATGTTCTACAATACGTTTCGTCAATTCACGAATGATATTTTGGTGTTTCTCGCTGTGGAACAGATTATTAATCTGCAGGGGATCCTTGTGGCGATCGAAAAGAATTGCATCATGCCCCTTTACGTAGCCTAACTCGTAATCCGACGTGAAGATTCCCGCGTGTTTGAGCGATGAATGATGGATGTGGACCTCGTCCCGCCAGGGCACCTCTTCGCCTCTGAGGAAAGGCGAAGCGTCGCGGCCCTGCTCGCGGCCTGAGGCAGGTTGCTCCATCAGGCCCAGAATCGTTGTCTGGAAATCGACAGTATCGACGAGATGGTCGATAATAGTCCCGGCCGCAATCTTTGCCGGATAGCGGATGAGCAAGGGAATACGATGCGCAGTCTCATAAAAATGGTTCTTTCCTAGTAAGCCGTGTTCTCCCAGGTACTCTCCATGATCAGTAGTGAAGACAACAATAGTGTCGTCAAGGATCCCACGCTCCTCAAGGGTCTTGAGAATACGTCCGACGTTGTCATCGATGCATTTCACCATCCCGCAATAGATTGCCATGTCGCGCCTGATTCGTTTTTCACGGCCACTTGAGCCCGGCATGTATGGACCTTTATTTTTCCAGATTGCGGCAAGCCAGTCCGGTGGATTCGGCTCGTCAAGGTTGCCCGGCAACGGCA
>JAUXFM010000175.1 GCA_030622955.1 Lentisphaerales bacterium | reverse complement strand
TCGACTGCCTGGGCAGTAAAGCGTTAACAGAAACCCTGGAAACAGTGGCTCGATCCAAACTCGTGAAATACCGGGTACATATGTCCAAACGTTCCACTCGCAGTAAGGATTTTTGGAAGGTAACGAACATCACACCGGAGCAGGCGCGCTGTTTTGCTGCGGTAGGGATCGCAAATCCTGAGAATCTGGAGAAATACGTGTGGTGACAAACGCTTGACCACAAATCCCTTATGCCACAAGGACTTACAGCCCTGAACTGTTTAATTGGAGTAATATCGAGGCGCGGTCGACCGAATTAGCGAGCAGGGAAATGGAGATCGGCACATCAGCGGGGCGTCTGCGTCGCGAAAGAAGAATCCCGTCCATGTCAACGAAGGAGTATGCGCAAAATCTGCTGTCTCAGAACGTTGTCACCATGTACGATACTACACCGGCAGGAAGAGAGGAACTATCCAGCCTGAAATCTGCTGAATCCCTGCCTCGGCCCTCATTCATTGGCCCTCACGCTGATCACTCATTGCCCCTCACGGGGCTCATCGCCCCGGACCAACTCCCATTCAATCGCCAAGTGCTTCAGCGGCTCAGTTCAATCCGCCAGCTGGTGGACAAGGCGCTCTCACGCCCGGCGAGTCCTTATTTCGTTAGGCACCACGCAGATCCCAATCACAGATGGCCCAGATGTACAATGTCAACGAGCTCGGGCATCCCGTAGTGCTCATGGTAATCTCCATGCTCGACCGGGACAGTAAATGCTGCCTGAATCCAAGGGCTTGCGTGCTGAGCGAACGCCCTGGAGCACATCTGTTCAAGAACGTGGCCATTACAGAGGATATCCGGGAGTCGGACGGCAGCGCCGTATCCGGCCGTGACCCAGATCATGCGCTTCAGGGGCCTCTTGGGCACGATTGTGACTAGCACGACGTCACACGTGATCCTGCCGGGTTCATCCACGAATGGCCCCAGAGGAGGAATATCAGGGCTCTTGGCGTTGACCAGGAACTTCCCCGTCTTGGAATTTTTCCACCAGTGACGGCCATCAGCGTCGGTGTAGACGCGCCTGATCGCGCCAGAGGTGATGCCGGCGCGGTATTCCTCTGCCACGTCGGCTGCGTCCACGAACCGGTACGGCAGATCGGGGTACTGGTCCAAGAGACCACCTACATACACGTTGGTGGGAGCTCCGCCCATCAGCATCAAGTTGTGGCGAAGCGTGACGACCCGATGTTCATCAGTAACGCTGAACACACGCTCGAAGTCGGCGTGAACTGCAGCGAGCCTATGCAATCCCTCATAGTTGTAAGGCGGAATCGGATACCCTTGCAATTCCTCACCGTAGCACCGGGCCGGGTTGTTTTCCGAACGCCACTTGTTGAAGCCATGGAGAGGTGCGAAGTCCTGCTGGTGCAGCCCGAAGAGCCGAGATTGGAGTGCAGACACGTCTGGTGTGATGGCGGCGCGTATTGATTTGGCAAGCTTGTCCTCCACGAGCTTCTCGATGGCCTTCAGGACGCTTGCACCCACCCACAGGGCACCATCGACAGCTAGAATGTAGACGAGATCGGACATCTTGAACTGCACTCGCGTTGCTCCTCCCTTTCCTGCGTGACATTCGGACGTCGGCCACGCCGCCGTCCGAATGTCAGGATGAGCGGCGTGGCAAAGCGCCAGCGGAACCACATCCGTCTCCATCCAATTGTGTACGCCCAGCATGGGCGCGAGCTAATGGGGTTCAAGTTTCCTGTACGAGAACCTGTCTATGCTGTGAGCTTAGACGAAGTACTAGCCGAAGGCAACTGCGGAAGGGTGACCGACCGTGGAGAGGAAGCAGGAGTGAAAGACTGTGAGCCTACGAACAGGAACAGCATATAAGGCCAACGGGCCGGGTAAGGTGGCACAACACACCGAAACCCAAGGTTCAGCCTGGGGGGTAAATGCTGAGGTTGTGCAGTTGCAGTTCGCGTTTTTATCTGGGGAGACCTCCAATGTCATGCGCCCCGGTCGCGCACACGCCAGCGCCATCTGCGGGCTCTGGGCATTCCGCGCGAGGAGGTCAAACTCGCTATGCTCAGGCGTAAGGGCTACTGGCGGATGGCGGGCAACAGCATCGTCCAAAGCGCACTGACCAAACAGTGGCCATAGGATCAAGGGGTGCCGAACATGCGGCAACAGTGGATTGATCTTCACTATCCGGCGTCTGCCGGATGACCACCGGAACCGCCCGGTGCGGACCTGCATGCCGGGCGGTGTGGGAGGGGGAGGCTAACTACCTCCCTCGACCCGATTATGCTCACTCTTGCGCCACAAGCTATTCAACGCCCGTTGAACGCACTCAGAGCTGCGTCGGCCCTTCCACATGTGACCCACAATTCGGGAACCACATGACAGAGCCACTTCAAGTGTGAGTGCAATACTTGCCCCTCATTGTGTTCCAAGTCCTCAAACGCAAGCTCTGTCAGCCAATCGCCAGCAAACGCCCTCCAATTCTTCAGATCCGGATGACTTGCAGCGGCAACGAGGCCAATCCGCATAGCCTCTTCGAGAGACAATGCATATTCCGCATCTCGCCTGTATCTTCGCACAAGGATTCGCAATTGATCGGCGAGCTCATGACTCCTCGTGATAGCTGAAACCGTGGCCAATCCATTCAATATCGTCGCAAGCTGCGACCTGTCTTCTATGTTCGCGAATCGATAGCCTGCAAGCTTCAGTGCTTTTGCGGCCAATGTGGCCTGGTCCCTGTCAATGCGAAAGATCAAGCTGGAGTTCACAAGTGCAATGAATGAGGCTGGTCCCACCTCATCTGATCTGAGTTGCGAATCGATAGTCTCGGAGATTTCGGCGGGCAGCAAGTTCTGGGAGTCATCGGCCCCCTCTAAGGGGCCGGGCAAGTGAGGATGTGGAAAACTGCCAAGGAAATGAAGGCTTCCGGGCTCTGTTCCGAGTACCAGTTCATGCAGCTCACTCGCCTGGATGTTCCCCTCATAATTCTTTGCGGCAATCCTGATCCGGCCCAAATACTCCGCCTTTGAATGAGATGCCGACACAAGATCCGGATCCCATCGCGGTTCCGCACGCAAATCGGTGAGCGATTGCAGATAAAACAGTTGTCCACGATTGTTCATCGCCCATTTGCAGATGCGATCAATACCAACAGCCGGGTTTACAAGTTGCCGATTGATTAGAGCCGCTTGGGCCAAGGCAGCCAGTCTTCTGTAGAAAGGTGGCTCAGCGGCAAACAACCTGGTCCGGGATAACTCTCCATCAACAAGAACGAACAAGGCCGATAGAAGCTGGAAGCCGCTCACCTTTCCCTCAACATTGTCGTCCCGAATTTGCTCGATAAGGCGCATGATACCAGCCTCAATCTCTGGCCTGGCTGAAAGAACCCGAAATCCGACTTCAATTGCACCCAACTGCGAGATTCTGTCACCATGCTCTTCCAAGAACTCATAGGAGTGCAGAAGTTCTTCGCTGCTCAGAAGATCGACATTGATTTCCGAGGTCAGCGACGAATGTGATGAAAGCAAGAGACTAAACAAGAAACCGTCATAGGGTCGCCACGCAGACAATTCATGAAAAAGTGTTATGCCGCCACCGGCGGCATAATCTCCGATAGAGGCACTCCCGTCATACACGCCCACCAGTCTCTCAAAATATCTTCGAGAAGGAGGAACGAGAGATGGAATCGTACTCTGCCCACTAATAATCTCATTACGTATGGATCGAGCATGTTCGACGGGTGTATCACGAAACTCGCTATGAAACGCATCGAGTTCGTCGTCTGCGAGTGGGCGCTCTGCAAGAACGTCGCGCCACGCATCCCGCGCACTGGTTGGGAGATTAACCTCTGAAGCCGCCTCATTCAATGAACTGAGACGCTCACT
>JAUXFM010000083.1 GCA_030622955.1 Lentisphaerales bacterium | reverse complement strand
TCTTCATAGTCAGTGAGAACATCATTATCTGTATCGATTGCGAGCGGATTGCAATGGAACTCATAAAGCTCATCCCTGTCATTCAATTGATCGCCATCGGTGTCGCTCTTGTTTGGGTCTGTCCCGTTATCAAACTCGGCTTCGTTATCCAATCCTTCCCCGTCAGGGTCGCCATCAGGGTCTGCCGGGCCGCCAAAGTGGAATGTCTCCCAATCATCGGCCATATCGTTGCCGTTCGTATCGGCATACAGGAGAGGATCTGTGCCGATTCCCACTTCATCGCCATCATCGATCTTGTCATCGTCCGTATATGCATCATCCTCGTCCGTGCGGTACAGGTATTTTTCACGCATATTCGGCAGGCCGTCACTGTCGGTGTCCTCGAAGGCGCTTCCGACTCCATAAAACCTGCACGGGGCGAAGATGCCGGGAGGAGTAGCAAGCGGCTGGGCATCCTCCAGCACAACACGAGCAAACTCCGTGTTGACGTTGGTGGTCAGAGGCAGTTTCCAGTCCCAGGCAAGAAGATCGGTGGCAGTGAAAATGTCGATGTCATCTGTGAAGCTCTGCGGATAGCCGATGATGAATCTAACCCCATTGGAAATCGAGAGGTTGACGGTGAACCCGAGTTTGTCTACGCGACCACCGTCTTTAGTGAGGTCATCGAGATTCTCGTATTCCCACAAGTCGGGAAGCGTGTCTCCATCACTGTCTATAATTTCGGGCTCTGACTCGGATTCTGTTTCACCATTGCCAAGCTGGCCTGAATCATTCTTGCCCGTGGTCCACACGGTAATGTCGCTTGCCATGAGAATAATGGAATGGGAATGGCCTGCGGCTATAGCTACAGCGTGAGTAATAATATCAGGAGCCATCTGGACAGGACTGTGCCGGGTCATGGTAGTGCCATCGCCAAGCTGGCCGGATTCGTTCGCGCCCCATGCCCACACGTATCCCTCATGGTCAAGAGCAAGGCTATGTGCTCGGCCTGCTGCTATGGAGACAATATCGGTGAGGCCGGACAGTTGTTGCGGTGTTTCTACAGGTTTTCCTCTTCTATCGCCTATCCCAAGCTGACCTGACGAGTTATGACCCCATGCCCAGACTTTGCCCTCATTGTCGAGAGCAAGGCTGTGCTTGCTGCCCGCTGCGACACAGAGCACATCACGCAGGCCAGTAACCTGCGATGGTTGTTTGTTGCTCCATTGCCATACTGAGCCATCTTCATCAACGGCGAGCTTGTGATTGCCGCCCGCTGCAATGGCCATGATGTCAGTGAGCCCCGGCACTTGAGATGGGAGTCTGGCCTTCTTTCCTGCGCTCCATTGCCATACTGTTCCGTCATTGTTCAGAGCCAGGCTGCTCTGATGACTTAGCGCAATAGCCACTATGTTGGTAAGCCCCGCAACTCTGACAGGGGTGAACCTGGACTCGGTGGTACCATCACCTAATCTGCCGCCACCATTATTACCAACAGCCCACACAGTCCCGTCATTTTTGAGCATGAGACTGAATGACTGGCCCGCTTCGACTGCGACTATGCCCTGCATCAGATAGTAGTTGTTCGGTCCGTGCATCTGAACGGAAAGAAGCTGTGGAGAAATATTAGTGTTGATGCCGAGCTGGCCGAAAGAGTTGTCACCCCAACCCCAGACGCTACCGTCGTATCTTGCGTAGATGCTGTGGGATTCACCACCTGCGATGGTGAGACTTAAAAGGGCCTGTTCAGGGTTGGTTTTGGGGAATGGAATGCGGAACGCTGGCGGCTTGTTCCGGGCGGCAAGGTGTTGAGATAGATCATCCTCGGCAATGAGCTCGTACTGAATCCTGATACGCGCGGGGTCATATACCGCGGCAGGCCAATCAATATCTTCCTCTGTCCAGCCGTCGGCAAACATGTCAGGATAAAGCGAATACATGAACCAGTTGGGATCGTACCCTTCGGGTGGCGGGATGGCACCAATTATCTGATTCGTTGCGTTGAGGAAAATACGGTATCTTGTCTCATGGTGTTCCACGACTGTTACGGTATAGATGTTTACGCCGCCGGCATCGTGGGGCCTGCCCGCCGTGGCGGGGACAAGTCCGTCAAGGAATGCTTGAGGGAAACCTGATGGATCGAATGGGATAAGAGATGGCTCCGCTGTCTGGGTAAGGATAAGATCGGGATCAGGCAGCGCTATTTGTAAATATCTTGCCTGTTCGTCTTGAAAGTCATCGGCCAAGTCCTCAAGCGAAAGAATGGGAGCGGGAGTATCCTCGTCAGAAGGGTTTGCCAGAAGAAATGAAGCTGAAACGAGCACAGGGAGAAGCAGTAAGACCGCATACCCATATTTGGTTGTCTTCTTCATGTCACAGCCTTCACAAAAGGCATATGCCGAGCCGTCAGAACGGGTAAAGGGCCCAACATTGCCCCTAATATCGCAAGCTAACACAGCATGATAATATGTCAAGCATCTGGCAGCACCCCGAGCATAAACGCGGTTTCTTTCAGTGCATATCCAGTAGTGTTCCTTGATTATGCAATACCAGAAGGGATTTGCCGGGGCGGCTACTCACATCTATGAGCTTTGCTCGTCTCCCTTTTTGCGACCTCATCTTTCGGTTTCTGGTTGCTTACTCGCCAAGCAATATAGCTACGAGCAATTTCAATAATAGCACAAAGATCCGGACTGTCGCCAAGCTGTTGGTGAAGCCTCAACAACAAGCCCCGCTCCCTGAAGTGCTGCACGGTAATCACAAAATTGAAATCATAAACCCATGAAAGCTGCATCAAGAGGAAATCCGCCAAAGTTCGTACATCCCGCAGCGAACTGCAGCGCCTATTCAGGAGATCGTCCATTATTCGTGGCGACGGCTGCCCGTGCAAAGCCACGCCTGGAAGCATGTTGGGAAGATCTTTGAAGCCATCTCGCTCTACGCATCCCAGAACGAACTCAAGAATATCAAGTTTGTCCGCATCCCTCAACAGCATTAGAAATGGAAGTGACTCCGGATTAAAATCATCCGGTATGTTCCTGGCGTTGTGACAACCAACTGCATCCAGAATTATCACTCGTTCGCTGAGACACAGCAAGGACAGGACCATTGATTCTTCCAGAACCAAACGACCATATCTCCCATGGTCAACAGACAATGAATCGGAGAACGTCCCGTGTTTCTGAAATTGCGGAAAGCGCCCGACATCATGCAACAGCCCAAGAGCTTCAGCCGTAGCAGTTGCACTTCGAGACCAATACATATAGCGTGCCAGCGTTCTGCATTCCTCTGCCACGCGAAAGCTGTGATCAACTTTCTGACTAAGCATCGGATGCATCCTTTCTGACCCGTAGACATAGCTGCCGGTATAGGCTCGAAACCAAGCTACCACATCATCCAATTGATCCGTATTCACGTAGAACCCACCTCGTCACAATTGAAGTGCACTGGCTGTAGCGCAAAGTAAACAGATCTTTTCACTTCTTGAGCCAGACCCTCGCGACAAACTCCAGGCTCATGCTGATGCTTATCGCAAACACTCGTAGTGAAAGCCACCTATCAGATCTCCGCTCCATTCCACTGCTCCTGTTCACTGCGCACACTTTGCTGCTCGAACAACTATAGCTTCAGAAGATGGTCTGCAAGTGCTCGATAGAGCGTGCTCACAGCCAGAATGGCACAATGACGCCCCTCTTCAGGTCGGCATTCTCCCGATCTGATTATTTCTCCGGCACTAATCGACCGTGCATCTGTGACCGTCCGCCCCTGTGCTCGCCTTGCTACCGCAAGGACACAGTCCTGCGTATTGCCGCAACCTTCCGTGTAGTACTTCACCTCTTTGACAATGTCATTCTCTATGAGAAGATAAAACTCCATCGCATCGCCACAAGGCCCCTTGAGAACAGCGGCACTGGCAGGATCGTTCATTCTCCCCAAAAACAACGCGTGTTGTCCTGACATATCCGCCACCGCACTCATGGCATCGTCCTTGCTCGGTTCATTCATTGCTCTCACATTCTGCATCCTCTGAATCTTGCATTGGAATAGAGACGTCACCGGCAAGTGACATGAAAACAGCTCTCTTCTTGCTTAAAACCAAGCTTCTCGGCGAACTCCATTTCGCCCGGTTCTTAGGCGGCCGGTATTCCTTCATCAAGTGCAGCTTCCCCATGGATTTGAGCCTCTCATAGATCAAATGCCAACCACAGTCTCTGTCGCCGCCTACTTCACACTTTCCATGGCTGGCGCCTCCACATGGACCATTGACAAGTTTCTTGGAACAAAGGGTCATCGGACATAGCCCACCGGTGAACTCAAGCATACATTCTCCACACAAAGAACAATACTCGTTGATTCGTTCGTCCGATATGGTCTCGCCGCCAAAAATCGTGTCGCACCCCGCATGTACAGAAGCGCCGTTCGTTGCATCAATCATAGTGTGAACACCTTGCCCACAAGCAAGAACCAGAAAGGAGTCCACCCCCTGAAGCATTGACGCATGTTCGGTCTGAAGTACTTTCCGGGTATTCGACAGCTTGCATAGTGATGCACCTGCAGGACCCGGCACACACCATCCGACCACATTGACGCCACGGTCGGCCAGGCATTCCGCCATCGCCTTGGTTTCAGGCACACCGCCAGAACGACACTTTGCAGCACAATTATCGCACCCTATCACAAACACCCGTTCTGTTCTGCCGATGAACGAACATATCTCAGCTATAGGCTTCTGAATCGTCGCATGCATTCACATTACTCCCTGCTTTCTTGCTTCTACAATCATGTCTGTTTTCCAGACGGCCACCGGAACACTCGTTTTGGTTGTTTGTTCCTGAGCTACAAATCATGGCAATCCCGCATTCTTCAACAACGGTACTCAGCATAGATTGTGCCAACAGTTCGCACGTTCTTGGCAACCTTATGGAATTCAACTACTTCGCTCTTTTGGGCTCGGCGAAGCCGGATCTGGCAGGTCTGGCAATTTACAATGGTAATGGACCCACTTGCTGTATGTTGCGAGACTACGATGAAATCGACGCAGGCCTTTCGCCCTGCATGCAAAAACGGATAACAGCCGAAGATATGGCAATATTCCAACCCGGAACGCGTCCGGCACTGACGGCTTTCCTAATAGCCTGCCAGCTGGTAAATACCGCAGAACCGGCCCTCGTTGAAATGCGACAGATATGAATAGGTTACAGGTTGCAGCAGAAAACCTGGAAGCGAAACGCTTGACGAATTCAAGCCATTGGGTTCCTACAATTCCTCAATGCTGCGCAACAATCTCTGCACAACACTGCGATCTGTCTTTGGATTAAAGAACACTGCCTTCCATGCGCAGACGGGTATTCCATGCGGCGAATGTCCCGTCGATGTTGTAAAACTGATCCGTGCATCACGACCAATTTCCATTGCGTCACTTCTCTTATCAAAGAGTCTCTTCACTTCAGTGAAATAGCCCAATCTTTCTTCCTCGTCTAGCTCCCCCAACATCAAGCGCCTGTGGATGCTTTCAGCATTCCGCCCCTTCGGAAGCACCCACCATATAACATTGGGACCCGTGTTCTTCGGATTCAACACCTTACAGTAATCCAGTTTATCGATTTCCTCTCTTGCGAATTGCGCCATCTCAATTGCGTGCAGCACCAGGGCCTGGTACCCCCGAAGGCCTATGCCGTTAAGACTGGCCATTACGGAATAAGGGCCAATGCCCGGCCTGGAACATTCGAGAGTGAATAGTGCTGGATCTCTACCGTACTCGGCTTCACAGAAGTAGGGCATGCTTTCTCTCGTTCTGAGCAAATAGCTGAGATCCTCACGCTTGTTCACCATGAAAGCGCTTGATGGATAGTGACCCCATCCCATCTTGTGAAAATCAATCGTTATTGAATCAGCATATTGAAGAGCCAGAGTACTCTTTCTAATCCTGGCGACCATCTTCAACATCGCTTCATCAATCCCCAAGGGGTTCTTGTGGAGATCGTATTCTGACAAGAAGCACATTGCCCAACCAACTGCAGCATCAACATGCAATTGCGGCTTGGGAACACCATGTTCCTCTGCCTTGCATTTTAGCACCTCCTGAATCTCCGCCACATTGTCTATGCCAAATGCATCTGTGCTCCCAAAGGTTGCCATAACAAACGCTACCTTGCATCCGGCATTCCACGCCTCATCCAGGGCTTTCTCCAACAGATCGACCCGCATCCCAAATGACCTGTCCGTAGGGATTGAACGGAGGTTGTCGGCACCAAGCCCCAACCATCCCGCCAATGTCTGGCTTGAATAGTGGGCGGCCTCAGAAACTATACCTACAAGCTTCTCGTTCTGTATGCCATTCTGCATAGCCCGAGGCACGACTTTTTCAATGCCGATCTTGGCACCATAGAGATTCGAAAGGGTCCCCCCCATCGTGAACACTCCAGAAGGGGACTCGGTATGATAGAAGACGAGGTTGGCCAATGTTGTAATCGCCTTGATCTCTAACTCATTGGATCGCTGGCTATATGTATCGACGCAAAGATTGGGATTCTTGAGAAAACACGCCAATGCTCCAACCAGCGAGGCATAGTTGGCTGGCCCCTTCACATTCTCCAGGTGTAGTTTTGAAGACCAGTCATCTGTGCCCCAATAGTAAGGGAAGATGCTATCCCTGGCATCCTTGAGATTCCCAGGCAAAACGTTGATCTCAGGATTTACTTGGGCCGTCTCATAATTGCGAGACATCGTCGAGCCAATCGATGAGGCCTGATCGGCCTCCACGGCCCCCAAGAACTCGCTAAAGATCTCTAAGAGTTGTGCCTTGTCGCAAACGAAGAAGTTGTTGACGATTCTATCAATTAGCTTTTCCTCTCTCACAACACAAACGCTCCTTCCTGTTGCATGGCACTTATCCAATCGAGTGCCTAGTTTTCACACTTCTGATCCAATCCATTCAATAGACGACGTCTCACCAAAACCACCGCGCTTGACATCACCAATAAGAGTCCCTGAAACAGCGCTACCGAAACACCGGCCGAGAAATCGCAAAGTCGCGAGAACAGCAATCCAAGAACCGAAGCTGCGACCCCGACCAGCCACGCAACTACCAGCCTAGCCCGCCATCCTGAGGCCAGTAATGCCGAAACTGTCGCCGGAATAATAAGAAAGCAGAAGACAACAACCACACCTGCAAGTCTCACGGCTACAGTTATGACCACACCACAGAGAGAGTAGAAGAGAAAATCCCAAAACACAACGCTGATGCCCGATTCCACAGCACCCTCATAATCATCCGATATGCTCCGCAGTGGACGGTGAAGCATCACGAAGCATACTCCTGCAATTGCAAATATGACAACTGCCCACAGAATGTCCTTAGGAAGCACCCACAACAGGCTGCCTGTCAACATCTTCTGGGTATGTACATGACCACATGTGCTCTTCCCAATTAGAAATAGAGCACCAGCTGCAACGATGGCATACGTAATGCCAATGGTAACTTCTATTGGCAAGATAGAAACCCTTCGCCGGATAATGGCGAAAAACAGCGAAGCGATCAGCGTTGCACCAAACGCCAAGGCTGAGCCCCAAAAAGAATCCGCCTGTGCATGAAAACACATATGCGCAATGATCGCACCTAGCGCAGCCACCTGCGCCATAGCAATGTCGATGAAGATAACCTCACGCTTCAGGACATGGATTCCCAAATAGCCCATTATTGCAGTCATTAGGAGACAAGCAATGAAGGGTAACTTCAACGTCATTAGCAAGTCCATTATTCTGCCCTTCTTTCTGCAGGCATGAATGCTTTCAGGAACAGCGCGACAATGAAGAAAAGACCCATCGCCAGAACAAGGCTCGGTCCATACGGACTATTGCTCCAATATGAAAAGAAAAGCCCGAGCAGGCAGGCTACCATGCCGGACAACCAGCCGAGTAACAGCCCCGCCTTCCAGCTATGAGTAAACATCACACCAATCGCGGCAGGAATCATCAGGAATCCATAAGCCAACAAGACGCCAGCCACAGGCACTATCAGAATCGTTATAATCCCTTGAGACAGGAAGAACAGGAAATCCCATAACCTCCTTCCCGCAACAGAGATATTTGACTCCGTAAATTTGATGATCTGGTTTCTAAACCTGTAATGGAACAGCAGAAGAACCACATAGGCCCCGGCGGTCACAGCAACTAATCGCCAGGAAACCCAGGACATTGAGCCAACAAGCGTGTTCTCAAGATCCGCGCCACCGTTCGCTGCTTTGTCAGCAACAAGTAATGATGCAACTAGAGCCATCCCATACATAATCCCGATGATGGCTTCATGGGGAATGAGCTTGCCCCTGGGCCTGATTACAGCCAACAGAATGCAGCCAACAAGCGTAGCAAGCATCGCCATCATGTAGGATGAAGCAGTGCCATATTCGATCCCCACAGCTATGCCCACCACGATTCCGAATGCTGCTAGTTGATCCAGAACAAGATCACAGAAGATTATTCCCCGCCGAATAATGTGCATACCTGTGTAGGTGTGCAACACCAACACAATAGCCAACAGACATATCTGCATGGCGAAGAAACTTACTACATCGGACGTGCCTTGCTCTTCTGCACCCCTCACTCCTTCGTCAGGTTCTTCTTCGAGATTCTCTCCGCTATCGATTAATTCTGAAGTAGCGGCCCTTCTCAGCGCATCTATGCCGGCAGTGTCCCCTTTAGCTACTCGAATAGGCCACAAACACAAAGAAAGAAGCATGGCCCCACAGACAACCGACAATCCTACCCCGCAAACGTACGTCTTCACTTCTTCTTCTCCTGCTGGGTTGCATCAAGCAAGGACTTGACCCACAGATCAACGAGCTGAAAATAGTCATCTATTCCCTCCTGACCGCCAACGTACAATGGAACAATAACAGCCTGGGCACCAACACGATTCGCAACGGTATTGATCTTCTTCTTATCGAAGTAGTTGGCAGCAAAAACAATCTTTACGTTGCGCTTCTTCATCACCCCAATGAGTTCAAGCACATGCTTGGGTGATGGTGGAATTCCTGGCTTGGGCTCGACGGTACCAATTAATTCGAGACCAAACAGATTAACAAAGTAGACCCAGTTCTTGTGATATGTCACAATTGGCGTACCTCGCAATGGCATCATCTGTTTCATCCAGCCACCTAGTTGGCCAATGAGTTGCTTGCCGTTTAGTTTCTGCTTCTCCAGAAACGGAATGAGCCGACCTTTCTCCGAAAGCTCACAAAGAACATCGCCACCGAGAATCGCCACAAGTTCCTTGCCAAACAGCTTTTCGTCCAGGTTGCGAATGAACTCAGCCGATCTCTTCTCGTATTTCTCCCTGTTTACGGGATCGCTCCTGATCAATCCTGTCGCAATATTGCGAGCTGCAACACGCATATTGACAGGGCTACAAGTCACATGAGGATTACCGTAGATATGCAGCCCACCTTCAGATCGCGACATGACCAGGGGCTTTTCCAACATATGCATGCCCTTAGCTACTGCAACATAACCATCGCGCCCGCTACGCACCTTGTTGTTCCCCGCCTTGTCAATGACGGTAGGCAGCCACATCTCAAGATCGAGCCCAGTATCAACAAGAACATCGGCACTCTGGACCATGTCGATGAAAGAAGGTTTGGGCCTGATGAAATGGGCGTCCTGTTCACCTTTCACAATAGCCTCAACGATAACCAAGTCGCCCCCGATTGCTTTCGCGATGGCCGCATAATCCGGCAACGTGGTAACCACCTTCAGTGGGCGTTCTGTTGCGCCAACATATGCGCATGTTGTCAAATACACTGCAAGCATCAAGGATGTCTTCTTCATTTCTAATCTCCCCAAAAAATCACCGGTGGTTATTAATATCTCTCATGCTTGTGCGGACCCGCCGCAAATATGCACTGCAGCCAAATCACATCCTCGTCAACATCGACCCCATCGGCTTCCATGTGGTTATACTCAATGCGGAAATGCACAAAAGGGCTCTGATGCCAGTTGATGTACGGCCCCACCTGCCACTGATCAACGTCATCCTGTGTCATGGCAAGGGGCGACAGAGAAGAGCTTGCTCCGCTCGATGTTACGAAATCTGCATAGTCCTTGGTGTCTGGCACGAAGTAGTCAGCACGCAGACCTATGGCAAGTGTTCTTGATATCTTCCCCTCGACATAACTGTATGCTCCATAGGGGCTGATAGCATCTTCGCCAGAACCGTCCAATGCAAGGATGCGCTTGTTCATGAAGTACGCTTCACTCCGCCACGTAAAATTCCTGTACCTCATCTTGTCGACGGGCTCCCACATGACAGTGAAATCCGCTCCGACGACAGTAACGTCCAAGTTTCTGTCTTCCACAGCATTCAGTACCTGCCATTCGTTGTTCTGACCTACGAGCCCACTCACGCCTACCTCCGCGTACGTGGAATAGCTCAAATCTCGATAAACCTTGTAACGAGCAAGACCGGTTGGCCTACCATCAGTATTCTCCGCGAACACACGATCATTCTCGCCATCTGTTATCTCCAGAATTAGCTCATGCGAGAAACCGGCAATGCCCGGAATCACCCAATCAATCGCTATGCCCGACTGATTCAAGCCACCTGGGCCAAATATCTGTCGCAGCGGCAAGGGGAAGTCAACTTGATCAAGCCCATGTTTGTGCCAGCGATTAACAACCCCAAATTGCTGCCTGAATTTCCCGGCGGTTACATTGACGTGCGGCAACAGGCCAAAGCGAGTCATATAGGCTTCACCCAGATGCCCGTCATGCTCGTCAAATGAGGCCGCTGCTTTGAAGCGTGTGTACGGATCCAGGTATGCTTCGAAATGAAGGCCAAGCCCCCTGAGCAGGAAATCGCTCACGCCGCCGGAATCCGAGAAATCCTTGTAGGACCACAGAATGTCCCCCGTCACACTTATTTCAGGATTCAATTTCTGGAGGCCCAGAGCTCCTGAAGTGAAACTTGACTCTGCCATTCTCTCGGGAACATCCCTCGACGCTTCTTCTCTGGCTGCCTTGCGCAGCGCATCCGCGGCATCCTCCTGGGCCATACACAGACTGACACGGCACAGAACAGTCGTTGCCAGCAAAACACACAATACATATTGACTTAACTTCACAGTAAACTCCCTTTCAATGGATATGAACGAATCATGGACCCAAACATGGCTCATGACAGGCATGCTGAAACAAGCTGAACGCTCTGGCATGCCTTCGCTATACGGAAGGGGGAGCTCTGGCAGAAGAGGTACGCAGCGTTACCACTTGCGGATCCGTTAGATTCATCACCAGGATCGGCACCTGCTCCTGATGGGTATCAGCAAGATCAACCCCTGTACTGCACACCGAAATGCTCGTATCAGCCGCAACACACAGCAGACAAGGACTGTCGGATTCTGATTCCGATGCCTCGCTGCATCCAACACAGCCACAGCGATCGCAATCATGAATGGCTGGAAGAACAACGAAAACCGTGGCAAAAAGCAGAATGGCCAGACAGTTGCAAGTCCAGAAAACGCACCTCAGGGCCGCCCTGTCCCGCCAAATACTATCAGAACGCAACATCGCCAGAACCCCAGATCATTCAACCTAACAAGAACCAAAACAGCGATTCTCGCCGTTATCGAAGCGTAATGCCACCAACCATTGCCGTCAACAGCAAACCCCCGAGCAGCAATATCTTGGCACTGAAAAACAAAGCAAATTAACCCTTGAGTATTACGAATGTTCAGAATATCATACCGCAAACACTAGTGCCAGCACAAAACACAAAGGAGCTCAAG
>JAUXFM010000196.1 GCA_030622955.1 Lentisphaerales bacterium | reverse complement strand
CGTACGCCTCAGCCCGATGCTCCTCAATCTTCCTGACACGGGCTTCGACAGGCACATCCTTTTGGTCGAGCACAACAATTGTCTTGCCCCGAGCCCACTCCAGCACCTCATCGAGCGTGGGGATTCTAAACTCGGTGACGATCCCTTCGGGGTCTCTCAGGCACAATTCCTTCAACTCAAACAGAGCAAAGTCTGCGACCCGACCTTCGCCGGTCGTGGCCCTGTTGAGTGTCGCATCATGATGCACTACAATCGCACCATCCTTGCTGTAGCGGGGGTCGATTTCCATTATTGCGAAGGCGTGCTTAAGCGTATTCTCAAATGTTGCGACGCAGTTCTCGGGAAATCCCCGCCGAGGGCCTCCACGATGCGCGCTGACCAGATGCATCGACTCGCCGTTATATCGGAAAAGCTCCCTGAGTCCCTCTGGGGTTTTAGGATTGATCACGTGCAACTGCGACGATGGCGAAGAGCTACTCGCCACAGTGCCGGACAATGCCGGACTGGGTAACAACAGCGTAACAGCTAGAGCGATCACTTGCAGCTTCATCTTTATCACATGCCCCTGGAATCTTGTTGCTTGTGTCATGTATCCACTTCACTAGGCATTATAACAGACTACACAAATCTGGCAAATCATGGTATCCTGCATTAGCTCGTGAAGATAGAGCTTTCCTTCGGAGGTCGACTGTGGCCGATTCAGCGTGCCGCCACGCAGACTGGATAGCCCGGGATATTTTGATGAGAGAAAGTGGAAAATGCAATTCCCCTTGGTATCATGGGCGGCTGGTAGCAGCAAGTTGTCCTGATTGAAAAAGAAGCACTGCATAGAGGAGTTACAAATGAGAGTCCTTAGAATGGCTGCATGGAGCATCCTGGCTGTTATGGTTCTGGCTCGGATCTGCACTTGTGGCGAACAGAAGGCTATGAGAATTGCCGTCGCAACTTTTTCCCACGAAACATGCACATTTGCGCCGAAACCGACCACTATAGAGGACTGGGAGTATTCTGGGCCTCCCAGGGACAATATCGTTGATACCTCCAGTGGCTACATTGGTGGATTCAGGAGAATGTGCGATGAGTTCGGCGGCGTGGAACTGGCCGGTATCACTTCTCCCCGCGGGGTCCGTGGCGGCTCTTCCAGTGGCTGGAATACGACCGCCGCGTTCGATAAGTATACCAATTTGATGGCCGAAGATCTCAGAAAGAAAGGCCCTTTTGACGGATTGTTTCTGGCGCTTCATGGCGCTATGGCGGTCACAGGCGTACCTAAGCCGGAGGCAGAAATTGCAAGAAGACTGCGCAAGGTAGTCGGCAATATTCCCATCATGGTGACTCTCGACCTCCATGCCAATGAAGACCACGAGTTATCCGATGCTGCGGACGCTGTCTTTATCATAAAGAGATATCCGCATTACGATATAGCCCTCGTTGGTGAGCAAGCTGCCCGTGTAATGATCAAAACGATTCGAGGACAGTATACTCCCACGATGGCAACGCGCAAGCCCGGAGTAATCACGCCAAGCGTATTCCAGGGTACCGGTGTGTCGCCGGCGATGGATATCATGGAAAGAGCCCGTCGATGGGAGTGTCGGCGCAGGGATGTCTACGTGTCAGTTGCATTCGGATTTGCCTACGCTGATGTCCCTGACGTAGGTGCTACGGTAATGGTTGTCACGAACAACAATCAAGGACTCGCCGATAAGATTGCCGATGACATGTCCGATTACATATGGAGGAACAGAAAGGCTTTCGCAGGAAAGAAGTTGCCCAAAACGATAGAGGGTGTTGCAAAGGCGATGGAGGCAGTAAGACAGAGTAAGACGCCTGTCGTCATCGCCGATCACAGCGACAGGACCGGCGGCTCTTCACAGATGCTCGAAGAGCTTATCAGGCAAGGCGCCGAGAACTTCTGTATCACGACACTTCGAGATGAGAGAGCAATTGACAGTATCAGCGGCCGGCACAAGACCGGTGATGCGACCACCATTCTTGTGGGAGGTTATTCGGACAAATTCGCCGGAAATCCGGTTGAAATCAATGGTACGGTTGAGTTCCTCGGAGAGTACAAGGGTGACACAATCGCCGTGCTTCACTTCGGCAAGAACAATCGTATCATTCTAACACCAACGCTGCGGCAGGTCACCGACACCGGCATCTTCGCACCTCTCGGCATCAATTTCGAAGAACTCGATATCATCGTTCTTAAATCACGGGTCCACTTCAGAAGAGGCTATCATGAAACAGGAATCGCCGGGGCGATCATTGAAGTCGATGTCCCCGGATGGGGTCCGGCTGATCTGACGACGCTGCCCTATAAGAACATTCCCAAGGATCTCTATCCCATCCATAGGAAAGATTGAAGAAGGCCTGTGAACTCATCCCGGCATAATCTGCAGTGCAAGCCAGATGAGTGTCCATGTTCCAACAAACAGTTAGCGTCTGGGGGCGGCAGTCAAGATAACGCCCTGTGAAAAATGTGCCTCACTCGACGAGGCCGACATCACAACGCCTTGTGGCCACTGTAGCAGTCAAGCTTCTCCAGCAAGCCCCTGAAGTAGCGATGTGCGTCTACGTAGCGCTGGTCGATCGTGTCAAGTGTTCCAAGCTTGTGGCCTTTGACAATGATGGAGGATTGAATATGGGCTGTGCCATCGCGCCGGTGTAGATAACATTTGGTCTGGAAGAGGTGACTTTTCGAAGGATTCTGGCATTGTATAACTCAAGAAGATGGGGTCGTCTATTG
>JAUXFM010000057.1 GCA_030622955.1 Lentisphaerales bacterium | reverse complement strand
GTTTTGGCTACTGCATTGCGTATGCTCTGTGTCAGGCTGCATCGGAATAGCCCTGCTATTCCTGCTGCGCCTTCCTTGATCATGCACAATTCGCAACGCCACTCCGGCTACAGTATTTCTTCAACCGCTCTAATCTGTGCCAATAAGTTCCAATGCTGCGGTCACGATCTTCTCGCAGCTGGGTAGCAGTGCCTGTTCGAGTGGCGGGCTCGCCGAAATGGGGACGTCTACAGAGGCTACTCTTCGTATAGGTGCATCAAGATAGTCGTATGCCTCTTCAAAAACACGGCACGCCACTTCGGCGCCTACTCCTGCTGTCCGGTGGCCTTCTTCAACGACCATCAACCTGCCTGTCTTCTTCACTGATTCAACGATGCTGTCGATATCCATCGGGCACAACGAGCGAAGATCAATCAACTCAGCACTGAGCCCGTGCTCGTGCAGCTCGATGACGGCTTTCTCTGATTCCATCGCCATCGCAGAATAGGCAACTATGGTCAGGTCTTCGCCCTTGGCAACGACCCGGGCTTTTCCTAACGGGATCGGATCCGCGATACGCGGCACCGGTCCACGCTCGTTGTAGAGTAACTTGTGCTCCATGAAGAGAACGGGGTTATTATCACGTATGGCAGTCTTAAGCAGCCCTTTCGCATCGGCCGGCGTCGATGGGGCAACCACCTTTATGCCGGGCGTATGAACAAACCAAGCCTCCAGGCTCTGTGAATGGGTCGGCCCATAACAACGGCCCGCTCCGCCAACGGCACGTACGACGAGGGGACACTTTGCCTGGTCACCGAATACGTAATGGAGTTTTGCCGCATGATTGACCAGTTGGTCTGATGCCAGGGCAATGAAATCCATGAACATCAACTCAACGACCGGTCGTGATCCCACGAGGCTCGCGCCTACTGCAGCTCCGACGAAGCTACCCTCTGATATCGGCGTGTTGATAACACGTTCTGCCCCGAACTTATCGATCAAGCCACGTGTAACCCCGAACGCGCCACCATATCCGGCAATGTCTTCACCGAGCAGGAAGACGGAAGCGTCTAGCTCCATTTCCTCGCGCAAGCCTTCTCGCAATGCCTCTGTGTAGGTAATTTCTCTCATGCGAAAAGGCCCTCGGTCAGAGTAGATTCATCCGGGAACTTGCTCCGCTTCGAGAACTTCACGGCTTCAGCAATGATTTGCCTGGCTTCTTTGCGGATCGCCGTGCTTTCCTTGCCTGTCATGTATTTCTTCTTGAGAAGAAGTTTCCGCAAATGCTTGATGGGCTCTTTGGCTTCCCATTCCTTTTCTTCAGCCGCGGTTCTGTACTTCCTCGGATCGCCTCGTGAATGTCCGGAAAGCCGATAGGTCGCACATTCGATAAGGCTGGGGCCGTCCCCCTTCTTCGCTTTGACCCGCGCCATGTGTACAGCATCGTGAACAGCCAACACATCGTTGCCATCAACTCGCACGCCCTCCATCGCGTAAGCGGCAGCACGCTCGGCGACATTCTTCACAGCCATGGAATTTTTGATATTGGTCGACATTGCGTAGAGGTTGTTCTCGCATATGTAGATCACCGGGAGCTTCCACAGAGATGCCATGTTCAAGGATTCATGGAATGTGCCCTGGTTAGAGGCGCCGTCGCCGAAGAAGCAGGCGACCACCCGGCGGGTATGCCTGAGCTTGGCAGATAATGCCACACCGGTCGCAAGGGGCAGCCCGCCGCCCGTGATCCCGTTCGAGCCAAGAAAGCCCAACTGGAAATCTGCCATCAGCTGGCTGCCGCCTCGACCACGTGAATACCCGCTCTCCTTGCCGAACAGCTCGGCCATGATCTTTGAGGGGTCGCCACCACGCGCGATCATGTGACCATGCCCACGGTGCGTGCTGGTCACGTAATCCTTCTTCCCAAGCGCGGCGCAGGCGCCTACAGCACAGGCTTCCTGGCCCGTGGCGGGGTGTGAGGTCCCCTTGATAGCTCCGCGTCGGAAGAGATCCTCAACCTTCTCCTCGAAGAAACGGATGAGGAGCATCGTGCGGTAGTAGTCCAGCAGTTTGTTTTTTTCGCCCATACTTAACTCGGCCTGTCGATAGTGAAGCTTATGACATTTCCGGCCCGGTCAACAGAATTGGCGAGGATCCGCTGCATGTCAAGTTCCCGTTCCTCCGTAATATCCCCGCCAAGCCCGGGGGAGGGGGGTACATAACCCAACTCGAGCAATGCCGCTGCCGATGCAATCTGCAGCGCACCGGCCGCACCCAGAGTTTCACCGATTAAGCCCTTCACAGAATAGATGGGAACGCCATCCGCTACACGCCTGATCATCGCGGCCTCAGCAGCATCCTGCTGCCTGCTGCCATTCGCAGCAGCAACAACACAATCAACACCGTCGGTTTCCGGCACAATCAATTCCGCACTGCCGGCCATTGCAACATCGGATAACTCTGCTAAACAGGGTGCGCCTCTTTTCTTCGCATGTTCTACATCCTCCAAAACGATCATGCAGCCACCTTCACCCAGGAGGAAGCCTTCACTCCCGTCACTGAACGGCCTGCAGGTAGAGATGTCGTCACCTCTCGCCAGCAGGCCGGATTGATCATGCCCCGCGAAAAGAGTTTCATTGAGTGATTCATAGCCACCTGCCAAGACCACGGTCGCTTTGCCGCTGCGGATCAGGTCAACGCCATAGGCTATGGCCTGGGCGCTCGAGCCTGCAAAATTCGCATGGTAGCCGGTCAGCCCATATTCAATCGCGAGCAGACTGGCCGCCGTGTTCGAATAGGTATGAGGGAAGAGGAAAGGCTTCACGAGCCTTGCGCCCTTCTTCACAAAATCTGAAAAGAACAACTGCATCGTTGCAAGACACCCGAATGCTGTTCCGACCGATAAGCCGACAAGATCCTTCCTGACACTGCCCAGGTCGAGGTCCGCGCTCTCGAGCGCAAGGCTTGTTGCCGCAAGCGCGAACTCTGCAGTTCTGTCCAGGTAAGTCTTCTGGCTCTCCAGGAATTCCTCCACATCGAAATCCCTGACCTCGGCTGCGTTCTTGCAGGCATAGGGTGTCGTGTCAAATGAAGTGACCCCATCCAGACCGCATTCATTCTCCCGCAATGCGGTATTGAACTCTTCGCGTCCAATTCCGATTGCCGTCACCGGACCAATTCCTGTTATTGCTACACTCTTGTGCTTTTTGTGCATCTTGTGGCTACTACTTCTCGGCTTCACCGAGGATCACAGCAGCATTGCAGCCGCCGATCCCTGCGGAATTCGAGAGCACGATCTTCATCTCTGTCTCGCGTTTCTCATTGGTAACGTAATCGAGATCGCATTCTGGATCCGGCTCTTCGAAATTCGTCGTGGGCGGGATCACGTTGTTCCGGATAGACATAACCGAAGCAATGGCTTCAAGGCTGCCCGTTGCACCCATCGTATGACCCAGCATCGATTTGATCGACGTGATAGGTATCCTGTATGCATGTTCGCCAAACACCGTTTTGATGGCCTGCGTCTCGGTAACATCATTGTGTTTCGTGCCGGTGCCATGTGCATTGATGTGGTCTATCGAGTCCGGCTCCAGCCCGGCGTCCTGCAAGGCTGCCGCCATGACCGCAGCAGTGCCAGCACCCTCTTTCGCCGGCGCCGTCATATGGTATGCATTGTTGTTCAGGGCATGACCCAGTACTTCGGCCAGGATCGTTGCGCCCCGGGCCTTCGCATGCGCGAGATCTTCGACGACAATAGCCCCGGCGCCTTCACTGAAAATCGTGCCGGCCCTGTTCTTATCGAAAGGGCGTACCTTGTCCTTTGTCATCGTGCGCAGCACGCTGAGTCCGCTCCAGGCAAACCTGCTCAAGGCATCGTAACCGCCGGTTATGATGGCCTTTGCGTGACCGGCCCTTATCATGTCGAACCCATAGCCAAGAGCTGCGGTGCCGGACGTACAGGAAAGCGACAACACCGTCCCCAGTCGACCAAGCCCATACTGGTTCTTAACAAGCTCTGCACAATGCTGGAATGAAAGAGCGCCGAAATCAACAGCCGTTCCTTTTTCCCCTTCTGCTGCCGCTGCCAGGAAACGTTCACCAGCAGCCGAACTGCCAAAATTCGTCGACAGGACGACTCCCGTGTCCGCAGCTATGGCTGGCTCCACGTTCAACTGCGCGGCATTTACCGCTTGATCGACAGCAGCCAGCACAAAGTGGTTCGCGGGATCCAGCTGCTCAGCCTGGATTGATGCCGGTAAGGGCGGCATCTGGTTTATCTGCCCGGCCTGCTGGAATGCGAAGCCGGTTGTGTCAAAGCGAGAGATGCTGCCTATGCCGTCATCGCCATTGCAAAGTGCAGCCCATAGCCGGTCAACACCATGCCCAAGCGGCGAAACCACACCCATCCCGGTTATGACTACGCGTGTCATGATAATGCAGGAATAGAAAGGTACGGAGAGCGATAGAAGGGGCCATGAAGGGCAGTCATGCTCGCCCGCCTAGCTCGTCCTCGTCGATCGCCGTCTTCCAAGTTTTCAGTTTCAAGTTTCTTCCTAGCTCATACACAATCCGCCATCGACGCTTATCGTCTGGCCTGTAATGTAGGAGGCCTCGCCTGACACGAGGAATGCTACAACTTCTGCAACTTCTTCCGCAGTACCAAATCGCTTCATAGGGATCATGTCTTTTTGTTTCTCGCGTTTTGGCTCGGACATACCTTCTATCAGGTCAGTCTCGATCACGCCAGGTGCAACCGCGTTGACCGTTATCCCATACCCGGAAAATTCCCGTGCAGCAGTCTTCGTCAGGCCTAGCATGCCGGCCTTCGCTGCCGCATAGTTGGAACGCATCATGTCGCCAAGAAGTGCTGCATCCGACGAGATGTTGACGATCCTGCCTGTCTTGCGACGCGCCATGGTCCTGCCAATGATCTTGGTACAGAGAAAAGCACCCTTCAAACTCGTATCGATCACTTTGTCCCATTCCTCTTCGCTCATGAAAGTTACCAGGTTATCGCTGGTGATTCCTGCGTTGTTGACCAGGACGTCTACAGGCCCAAGTTCATCCTTGATCGTACCACACATCTTCTTGACTTGCTCAAGCTCTGAAATATCCGCCTGCACAGCAAACGCTCTACCGCCATTACCCCTGATGATGGCAACAACACCCTCCGCCTGTTCCTGCGAGTGGAGGTAGTTGACAGCAATTTCTGCGCCGGATTCCGCAAGCCTCAATGCAATGGCCTTGCCTATCCCGCGTGATGCACCCGTTACTAATGCCACTGTGTCTTTCATCGAATTCCTTACCTTGCAACAGGTGTCAGTCCCTATCATCGACCTGCTCAAGATACTGGCGGACAGTGTCTTCGTTGACCACTTCCACGCCGCCTACTTTCTGCACCTCGGCAAGGTCTAGTTCATGCTGTTTTGCCAGCCTGCGCGCCGCCGGTGTGGCGCGAACACGTATTCGTTTCCCGCTCCGCACGCTTGGTCTCTTGCGCACAGTCCCAAGTGAAATACGTCGCTTCGCCAGTAATTTATCATTTTGCCCGGTCACATCCGGCAGAACATCGTCCAGCTTGCCTAATAGGGCAATGACATAACCAACCGGCAATGCGCTCTTTTCCGACGCAAGGATCTGTCGAAGCGTGCCGGACCGTGGCGCCTCCAGCTCAAAGGCGGCTTTCTCGGTTGTTATTTCCACAAGCGGATCACCCTTTTTCACGGCATCCCCCTCATTCTTGAGCCACGCCGTAATGACTCCTTCTTCAACATTGGCGCTGAGCTTTGGAATTACTACTTTCGTTATCATTCCCGTTCCTCCGTGAGAATATTCTCCATCTCTTGCGACATCTTGTCAACGATGTCGCGTTGCAGCCCGCGCAGGGGTATACGCAGTGGATAGGATCGGTTGCCAGCCCTGTCTCTCGCGCTGATCGTCATCCAGTCCCCCAGCAGGGCTGCCTCGTTAACTTTGCTCGGAGCGATCGTCATGGTGCTGCTGGAACCATCCGCGTCCCATACCAGCCCATCCGTGCCGCTTTTGTCAAATGCATCCAGCCGAAGCTTATGCTCCGGCATCCAATCGGAATAGATGAAGACGCTCTGCATGTGCAGAACTTCTTGCTCGCTCAGTAGTCGGTGTTCGAAATTCACCTGTGCAATTGTGCTGATATCAAAACGATCCTCAGCGATTTTCTCCTTCAACACCTCCCTGAGATCGATGATGATAGGATGCCACTGGCCTTCAACCCACTTGATAGGCTCGGCTAAATGGATCACTTTCGCACCTTTTCTCTTGTTGTCGAGAGGAAGAATGAACTCTGTTTCGTCCTGCATGACTATGACTAGGTCGGTTTTGCTCTTGTCTCTCTCAGGTATCACTGGCCTGCGCAGGCGCATGGCAATATAGGGATAATTCGCAATGCTCCATTTCTTCCGCCTTATGGAATCGAGAATCAGCTGCGCACTGGCTTTGGACCTGTCGCTGCTCAAAACCATGTAGGGCTCTTTACCGAACTCTTCTGCGAATGATAGTGTGGTGTGCTTATCCGGACGTAGCGCGTTGTACTTTTCGCCCGATGAAAACTTGTAACTTGACCACAGAACATTCCTCGGCATCCGCCCTTGAAGCCAGGTCGGTCCTGTCTTATCGGATGCATAATCCACCTTGATCGGCACAACGAGATCAGGTGTCACATTCCCCGCACCATCCCTGATGTTGGCGATGACGATATGGCTGGTGTCGCCATCACTCATCTTCTCTATCTGCTTGCGAAAGATATACGGCCAGTTAAGCGAGGCTTTCGCTGCACCCCGCTCATTCACAAACCGAGAGCCGAGCGAACGGAAGCGGATGGGGTCATTGTTCCACCTGATCAGCATCTCGCTCACATCCAGGGACGTGCCATCGCCATAATGGATATCGAGATTCAAGAGGGTCCCATTCCCGTCAAGCTCTTTCGATTCCACAAGGGCGTATTTCACTGCTATAGGTTTCCTGTCGACCACGAACGGGATATCCATAACCGGCGAACTGTTGCCGGTCTTATCGGTTGCTTTCAGGAAGAGATGACATATGCCATCTCTCAATCCATCAATGTTCGGGCAGCTGGCGGTCTTATTGGTGATTGATGTCCAGACCAGTTTAGCGAGCTGATTATCGCTGAGCTGATCATGATTGCGCCGACCTGCCCTGACGGACATGATCACCTCTGATACACCGTCGAAATCGAAATACTCGGGTGTGAAGGTTAGCTGCTCGCGCCTGGAAACAGCGGGGCCGATCACAACATCATCAAGTTCCCACCAGCTATGCAGGCCTGTCTGATCGGTCTTGTGATACGAGCCAAATGAGATGCCCCCCACATCGTGCATCCCCGCAGAGAATGTCTTCTTCTTCACGGAATCCGTCAGGATCCCCTGCCAGGTGTTCCACTTCTCGTCCATTATGAACTTATCTGTATCTGAGAGCGCTTGCGCGTTCGAATAGTCCTCGCTCAATTCTACCAGTTGCTTCTTCGCCAGCGACATCGAGAGATGCGCCATCTCCGTAGCACGATAGCGGAACTGGAGAATAGGATAGCGCGACAGGTTCAGATTTTTCTTGAACATCGTCTTCAGCCGCTCGGATTTGCCCATGTTGGCAACGTGGATGTAGGTGCCCTGCCTGTCATGGTTATGTCTGAGTTGCATGCGCCGGGTATCGGACACGATTGGACCAAGGAAACTACGTGACTCGAAGTTCTGGAAGAGGGCTATGCCACCATCGAGTTTGACGAGGGCCGGGCCTTCCGGTACCGAGTTATCTTTCCATGGAAGCTTGAATGACTGTTTCTTATCGGCAACTGTTACGGTCACCGGGATTGCAGCGGTCTCAGATGGCAGGAAATATGCCTGGCGCGGGCAGATTCCATAGAGCCTGTTCACTCGGTCCTCGTCGAGTGGTACCCGCATAGAACCGAACGCCATGCTTGCGTAAGCAAAACGGCGGTCGGGATAATCGGCATCATTGTCGAGCACAACAGTGTTCGGCATCGTCGTGCTCCAGTTACAGGACAGCACAGGTTGAGCTGGAAGATCTATCCAGGTCAGCGTGGTGCGGGTCTTTACTCCCTCATCGCTCACCTGTAGGATTGCCTTCTTGAAACCGGGCCTGTTGGACGGGCTCACCGAGTCCTGCAATGATTCCAAGTTCTTCACGTACCGGAGGGCTCCTTCGCTTCTGGCGTTCAGCACCGATACATGGCCGGGGAACGTTGCACCATCTTTCAGCGCGAACTGAGGCGCCTCGTAAAGGATGGCGGATACGTTCTTGATCGCATAGCTCGCACCTGGCCCGTTCCCCTTGAGCCCTTGTAGCACGTAGCTTGGTTGCGCGTTCCCGAACCCATCGATCTTTGTCATAATCCCCTTGTCTTCGCTGTAACGCTCCAGTTCCTTGGTGGGCAACCAGGCAACAACCTCAGTCCAGTCGCCTTCTTTGTGCCAGTCGGGCCCGCTGGGTAAACCCGGTACTTTCGTCGCGCCCTGTTTCTTCAATCGGCTCTTGTCGAAACTTGTGCCGGAAACCTCGTGGAAGCCTTCTTTGATAGCCACATACTTCTTGCCCCTCATGCGGCCTATTGAATAATGGAAATTGAAACGGGCATCAGTTGTCCGCTTAACAAGGAAGCGCCAGCCGGCTGTCTTGGTGAAGGGCACAGGTTTCATCGTGCAGCGAGTGAACATCGGGCCACTGCCGAGCACGTTCCTGGTCACCATGTACGGTTCGTTCTCCGTGCTGTGCCAGGTCAGTTGCGACCGGCCAACGGGATCATCTATCTCCCATTTGTCGGGACTCATCGTGTTTGGATCACGCCCATCAACTAGGATCACCGATTCCGGGACCGCCTTGACTATTGGATCTTCCTTCAACGTGCTCGGATCGATTGCTTCGAACTTGATGGGTTTCGGCCTGATCTCATCGGCCGCAATCTTGACACGTGCGACGACCATCGAGTTCATGAAGGTCCATATCCCCATGGATCCGTCCTGCAGCGGTTCAGCATCCTCAACGGCAAAGACGAGTTCGTTGTCGAAATAGTACTCCAGCTTCTTTCCGACCCTGCGCAACTTGATGTAATACCAGGCGCCATGCACATCCCTGTTCCCGCCAAGCCTGACGAGTGGCACATAGCCGCGCCGCTTGTTGCCGTCCCTGTTACGCGGTATCAGGTACTTGTCGGATTCCTTGATCACCTCTCCATTACGGTAGAGCTTCGTCAAGCGCTGGGAATGATCAAAATCCCAACCCGTACATGTGATCGTGTATCCCTTGCCGGGCGTTGAGTTGGCATTCATGACGGTGATGTTCAGATCACCACAGCGACGGTACCAGCCATGCCGTAGGCCGGCATATAACTCCATGCAGAAATCTCCTTTGAAATTGTATTTTGTCCAGAGTGCAGCAAGTCCTTCCTTTGATTCACCATTCATGTGTGACCAGCGCGGGTCGCACTTGAAGCGATTAACCATCTCCCAGCGTCCGCCGTTAATGACCCATTCATGAAGCGACTCCGTGAAGAGGTAATCTTTCAGGTTGTAGCATTCTACATAGCTGTCCTTGAGTTGAGCGGTGCTATAGCCGCGAATTCGAATACGTTTTCCTTCCAAGGGTGTCGACAGGTGATGACGCAGCAGGATCTTCCTGCTTTTCTCCCCCGATGTAATCCACAACCAGTGATCCTCGTAGTACACCTCGAAATGACGGTCACCGGAAGCGACAGCATCAACATGCGTGTTTGGTGCAGAATCGACCTGCTCGGGATCCCTGCCAGGCTGAAGGATGCTTATCTTGCTCATCCCGGTTCTGATGATAATGCATCCGTTCGTTTCAGCTTCCTCAACGCCAAGATGAAGCTCAGCTCCTGTGATCAGTGGCATACGAAGAGTGAACCGGCCATGAAAATCACCCTTATACCAAGTCAGCCCGTTCGTCATCTTAATCCATTGCCCCTCAGGTGAAGACCAGTGCCGCATGTACGGATCCCCGATGTACTGCCTGTTCTTCTCGAAATGATTGCAATATGTATCGGGGCGTAGCGCTTTGTATACGAGACCATCGATACTAGTGGTCGTGCGCCGCCCTGCGTAAAGCCCTGATGCGCCCCTCAACTCCTTCTCCAGGTGATGGACGAGCACTAACTTGCCATTCCTGTAAAGCCTGAGGTTGCGATCATCGGAACCGTCACTCGTCAATGTCACCGCGTCCGGATTGCCGCCGGGCCCCGGCGGCAATCTCAGTTCCTCGAGAAGGTGTGTCCCATCTTTATCAATTCTTGCCAATTGAAAGATCTCGTCTTCGGATTTCTGTCGCGTGAAACGGTAATGACTCTCAGGTGTGTATCCGGCTATCAGCCCGACAATCTTGTTCCCGGCCATCCTGCTGAACCTGGCAGAGAATACCCTGTTGGTGTGTTCGACGCTGCCGACCACGAGCCACTGTGGTTTGCTGGAGGGGATAGGGCGGATTGTATTGTCTGTCATCGCTTTCGACAAAAAATCGCCTTCCTGGACAAGCAAATATCTCCTGATCCCTTTGATTGTGTGCAGGTCGAGATCCTTGTTCGAACTGGCAAGAAAATCATCAAAACGAACGCCTTCTTCAGCATTACCCAGGAGCCCGAATTTGCCACCACCCGGTAGTTCCATAGGGATATCGATAACCGTAACGTTGTCCAGCGCACACTCGATCTTATCGAGCCCCATCTTTACATTCAGCTTTACCCATTGACCATGTGTGAGCTCCGTCCTGACTGCGGCAAGGATCTCCCGTTCCGTACCTTGGTCGCTGTCCAGTTGCCAGAGACTCAGAATCGCGTCATGCGTATCGTCTATCGTCAAAGTGAATGCCATATAGTTGGTGAGGTCCCGGTAGCAGAAGATTACACCCATCTCGCCCCGGACAACCTGCGCGGCGACCTCGACAGAATACCTGTCGTAGAAGTTATAGCTTTGAACGGAAGTGATGAGGCAATTCGTTTTCGGTATGGATCTCAGGCTGTAGAAGTTTGCACTGAATTCTGCGCGGGGTGGTCCTTTCTTGCTTCTCGCACGTTTCCCGTAGTTAATGGCATTGTCCTCTACCGTGTGCAGGCGCCATTTGCCCGCCTTGACATCCCACTTGGCAAGAGGGTTCTCGGTATTGTCCTCTCCTTCAGGCAGAAAATCATCGGAAACGGAAAAACCCGACGGATCAACTGCCTGGAACCGGACAGCATCGTGCGGTTCTGCAGGCACCTCATTCTTCGGCTGATAAACCTTGCCGACCTTGCTGAACGGGGGATGGATAAAGGCGACCGCTCGACCAGCCACATAGACCTCCCATATCTCAGGTCGGAACTTCATGATTGCCCTGGCAGCCGCCATATTCCCATCGGGCAATCGTTCCGAATAGAACTCACTATGTACCACTGTGCCGGACGCTGACCTGATCGATGTTTCTCCCGGCAGCAGTGCCAGATCCACATGGTTATCAGTGCCACGCTCATGGATTCGGAAATGGAGTCCCTCTGCTACATTCCACCTGGCCATTAATGACAGGTTGCCTGCGGCGCGTTTTACCTCGGCACGTTCCACCCATGACACAGTTTGCGCATGGGAAGAGAGCGCTAACGCGAGATTAAGCAGTAAAAACAGACAGAATTTCATAGAGAAGCATTTTCGCTTGTGAGCGTGGTATTTGTCAATGTTGCGGGGAGAAAAGGCCGGCTCAACTCTAAGGCTGGTTGCTTGAAATGGACATTAATGCTGGAACAATCTGTCCTTTCTCATCGAAAAATCCAGCGCAGAGTGCTCTATTCGAGCCGTCATCATCGCGATCCGTAGAATAGACAATATAATCCGGCAGGAAATCATATTTATGGTTTTCCGGTAATCCGCTACCCCAAAGTTCACCACATTGGACCGACGCCAGCCGGCCCTGGTTCCAGGGGCTGCGATAGACAAACCACAAACCGTTACCCGCTCTCGGGAATTTCTTTGTGCCAATGATGAATTCTTCTTCAGTAATCTTAATCGGTGTTATGGCCAGAACTTCCCTTATCGCGGCGCTGCTTTCTGGTTCACCAAACAAAAAAACATTGTAACGCGAGAACTCTTCCGGCTGCACGCCACTCACATGTGCCACCCTGGGATATGCCTTGGCATAGCAATGCCAGTCCCGGACAACGCTTCGAAACTTGGCCATGCCCTGCGCATCTGCCGGATGCGCGCAGGAAATGAAAACAAATGGAGCCAGAAAAGCCTCCTTCACGGGGCCGCGCCGGACAGGAATAAGCAGGGGGTTATGCTCATCCTCTATCTTGACCAGCCTGGCATCGCCCTTGATCGTTACGGGCAACCCGTCAAGCACCGGCGGCAATTTGCTCTTAAGAAGATAAACGCTGCGTGCCCCGCTGACATCAATTACGATCCTGTCATCCACTACCTTGACCGAGAGTTTCGCAGGAAACTCCGCGGGCACCATGTCGCCGAGCGCAAGCCAATGACAACGGTTGTACTGCGAATGCCAGGTAACGTAGTCGAATTCCAGTGGGACAGTGCGCCTGCAGCTCAGCAGCCATTTTTGCACATCCGACCTCGCAAATGTATCGTCTCCTATAATATGACCGCCATCTTCCAATTCAATGTATATCGCATCTGCATTGACCTCACTGACGGCCCGCATCATGTGGCGACCTTCGAGGACCGGTACCAGCTCATCCAGCGCACCGTGAGCACAGAATATAGGAATGTTCTTCAGGTTGCGCAGAAGTGCATGGGCAAACTCGGCATCGATCAGGCGCCGCTTGTATGCAGGACTATCCTCAGCATCTATGCCCTGCCAGTAGTAATAATCGCCGCGCCCCGAAATCACCAGTAAGCCTGCGAACATATCAGGATGATGAACTCCAATGGTCCATGCCCCCATACCGCCCATTGAATGACCTGCCAGAATGACCCTGTCTTCATCAATGTGGTAGCGCTCCTTCATTTTCCTGATCACAGTCAGCACGTCCTGTTCGCCTATGCTCTGGAAATCCGTGTTACTCCTGCCGAACGGCGAAGCCACGTAGAACCCTTCTTCTTCGGCGAACTCGACCAGCTCAGACGGCAGGTATGCCCAATTAATGATATTGAGGAAAGGACTGTAGCCGTGCAGGAAGATGATTAGCGGAAGCTTCTTGCTGTCGGTGCCCGCTGCCTCGGGCACATATGACATAAACGGCTGAAATGACCTGTCGTTGTCGGAATAGTAACCTTCCTCTTTCTGGCCTGTGATGATCTCGACCTGACCACCCATGCTTATGGCGCGATCTACAGATTCCGCGCGCCAGATCTCTTCCGACGCAAGTTTGCGGACGATCTCTGAATCCTCGCAATTGTCCAGCAGGAACTGTGTTCTCCTGATGTTCATCTGCATGTTTTCCCAGAGGTTGTAGAGAGCAAGATCCTCGGGAATCGCAGTGGCGACAGCTTGCAATTCGGCCAGCTTCTGGCGAAGCTGCTCACGGGCCAGGACAGGCATGACGGGGGCTGGCTTCTTCTTTTCTTCGACTGCACAGGATAGGGCGATGCAGAACGCGATCAGCGGGAAGAGACGTAACATGCGAGGTTGTAGAACTTTCATCATTAGGAAAGTACCGGGCCTGCTAGAACGGTTTGCGGTGCTGTTCATCGATCAATTGGCCACAGTAAATACATTGCAGTTTGTTCTCCTGTAATGGCCGTAGACAATTTGGACATTCTTCTGCAACTGCAATGCCTGGCTTCTCTTTCATTTCGATCTCATCTGTAAGGTCCATGAGTTTCTCATCGGTGAAGCCGAATTTGTCCTTCAGTATTGTCCATATGGCTTGCAGCATGCATCGCTGCCTCTGGATGTTTGCCTGGAGTCCCGCGATATTATGCTGCGCTTCTTTTGAATCGCACAGAGCCTTGATGACTTGTTCTTCCTGCTTCTTGCCCACGATATCCTCTGCCGTTTAACTCTTTGTGGATTCTATAGTAACACGGTTTCGGCCCTGCCGCTTGCTTTCGTACAGCATTTCGTCCGCCCTGGTAAGCGCCTCTTTGAATGTCTCCCCTTTACGCGCCATGGCAATGCCGATGGAGACAGTCGCACTAATCCGTTGCTCGTCACGGACCAGGTAGGATGCGCCAATCAGCATCCTGCAGCGCTCCCCGATTTCTTTCAGTTCAGGCATGTTAACATTCTTTATGAGGCCGACAAACTCTTCGCCACCCCAGCGTCCATAGATATCGAACGGTCGCGCATTCCGCAACAATGTGTGTGCCACCATCTTCAGGATCTCGTCACCTGTGTCATGGCCATGCTCATCGTTGGTGGTCTTGAACTTATCGATGTCGATAAACAAGATTCCAAGTGTCCCGGGATAACGTTCAAGCTCGGCAACTCTGCGCTCCGCCTCTATCTCAACGAAACGCCGGCTCGCCAGCTGCGTCAGTTCATCCAGGTAAGCCATCTGTTCCAGCTCACGAATCCGGAATTGGAGCGCTTCACTTGGACTTATATCGGCAAATATCTCAACCGCTCCGATGATATCGGCTGTCCGGTTCTTCAGCGGGGTAACACGCACGGATACAGGCAACCGGTGTCCATCTTTATGATGAAGAAAAATGTCGCATTGGGATTCCTTATCCTCTTTCATTGCCCTGGCAAGTGGACATTGTCCCTTGCAGAGGCTGCGGCCTTTTTTGTCGATGTGCGTGAGGACGCTGTCGAAGCAATGCTTGCCGATGACCTCAACAGCAGGAAAACCTGTCATTTCCTCTGCTGCGTGATTCCAGAACGCGATTTCACGGTGGCGGTTTGTTAGGTAAGCGCCTTCCTTGAGCTGGTTCAGGGTTGCCTGATAGTTGGGATCCGACGCGAGCGCCGAAAGTTCATCGTCCAGTTTCTTCGTCGTGGAATCCATCATCACTTCCAGTTCTGTCGTGTGTCGTGTAGTAGTAACCGCCTGCCGAGATGATAGTCATTACTTTATGCCCTATCCCGGTTGAAAGCAAGGAGAAGGGGGGGCTTTCCCCAGTTTTCAGGCGAAGCCGGGAAATAGGGCTTGAGGGCTTCAGCGGCGTGCAGATC
>JAUXFM010000066.1 GCA_030622955.1 Lentisphaerales bacterium | reverse complement strand
GAGATGGGGACAGGTGGTGCGGTGAGTTTCCAAGTGCGTAGACTACCGGCGCTTCTTCAGGAAGACCGAAAGCTGCAGAAGCTTGTTAAGCGCATAGAGGGTAGACTTGGAAACCTGAAAGCTGAACAGCAGAAGAGGGGCCGTGGTCGTTAACTCTTATTTCGAGGGCTGACCCTAATTCCGAGCCATGAATGGCAAGTTGGTCTGTTCCTGTCGATTTTGTCCCACGGCTTTCATTCTTCCTGTGCCGTTCCCTCTAGTACTGGCCGAATAGTGGAAATCATACCGATAGCTTGTTTGTTGTTTTGTTTTTTTTGGGGGGGGGATGTGACTTTGGATGTCACTAGGTGAATCGCTCGCTGTTATGTATATGGCCACGTGATTTGGGCAATAGGCGCTGAGTTTGTGAAGAGATTGGGTGCGCAAATAGGCTGAATAGCGCCCTGCAGTGAATGGTGGATGACGCAGGGCCTAGGCGGGGTTCTGCGCTTGGACAGTGCAATCTTCGGCGTCTCTTCCAATCCGGACTTTTCTTGTTCTTCAGATATGTTTATCATGCTCCTCTTGGAAAACCCTACAGAAAGAGGTGCGTTGTGACCCAGTGGTTAAAGAGTACTATAGGCAACTACGAGATCTGGCGCATTGCCGCCTTTTTCGGAGCCGTTTTCGGGGCTTTGGTTGTGGGCGTGTTGGCTCGTTTTTCAATGCAGCGGGCGGCCAAACGAATAGGTGAAGGAAAGCGGAAGCTGGCGGGTTTGTTCCTCGATTCATTCGCGAAACCGGTGCTCCTGCTGGCGTTCACCGTTGGGCTCTGGCTCGGGGTCTCTTCCCTGAATCTGAAAGAGAGCATTGCGGATGTGGCTGCTACGATTGTTGCAGTGCTCTACTCCGTTTCGATCGGCTACGCGATCTACAAGCTGGTCGATATTGTTGACCACTATCTCGACAGATTATCGCAGAGCACGGACAGCAAGGTTGACGATATGCTCGCGCCACTGGTGGGCAAGAGCATCAGGATCACCGTCTTTGTGTTGGTCATACTCCAGGTCGTCCAGACGGTGAGCAACAAGCCTATAACATCCATTCTTGCCGGGTTGGGCGTTGGCGGACTGGCAGTGGCTCTGGCAGCGCAGGACACTATCAAGAACTTTTTTGGATCGCTTGTTATCCTCGGGGACAAGCCGTTCGAGGTAGGCGACAGAATAGATATTGATGGCCATGACGGGCCCGTGGAAGTTGTCGGGTTCCGTTCCACAAAGATAAGGACTCTCGATGGGCATCTGGTTACGGTGCCTAACAGCGAGATGGTCAATAGCACCATCTGCAATATCGGGAAGCGTCCCTACATCAAGCGGGTAGCAAACATCACGATCACCTACGACACCTTGCCGGAGAAAGTGGAGAAAGCCATTGTGATCGTCAAGGATATCCTCAAAGACCATGAGGGCATGTCGCCCGACTTTCCGCCGCGTGTCTACTTTAGCGATTTTAATGACTGGGCTCTGAACATCATGGTGATCTACTGGTATCATCCGCCCGATTACTGGCAGTACATGGAATTTTCGGAAAAGGTGAACTTGCAGATACTTACCCGCTTCAACAATGAAGGGATCGAGTTCGCGTTCCCATCACAGACGCTGTATCATGCCAATGACGATAAACGGCAACTTGCAATAAGGATGCTGGAGACTCAGAAATAGTTGGTGACAGAAACGACTTGCACGATGATCGAGGGCTTGCAGGAAATCTTCGTGCGCTATGAACTTGGCTAGATGCCTGTCGAAAGCCATAGCAGGGGTCGCTTCTTTTCTTAACATGCCAGTGAGCGCCCTCTACGGCGTTGTCACTTTCTATATTCAGTTTCATCCTACACCGCCGGGGCGGCACAAGATCAAGATATGCCAGGGCAGGGCCTCCCATGCGCGTGAGATGGCTTTTCCGTATTCTACAGCTTGCGCGACAATCTGCAAACACGCGGCATTCCAGTCGTGATGTTGACTGCTGCCAATGAGATCCCGTATCTGGCATACGGTATTCAGCACCTGGAGGAATACCTGGGCAAGGCACCGTTCGCATTCCTCGAGAAGCCCATCGATCCATCCGTATTGCTTAAGCCCGTTGTGAACGTTATAGTATCTGTCTGGGGCAATAGGGCAGTCCAAATGGCTGTGTTTTCGAAACTGCTCTAGCCCGATCTAATGTTCGCAGTCAGGAACGGTGCAGCTGCTGAATGTCTGCGACTCGGCTTCCTCGTGCGATTTGAGAGCTTCCAGCAATATGCCTGAGCTTTCTCCATCGGGCCGCTTCTTCAATGCCTTGATAGTGGTTTCTATCTCGTGACTGCCGGGGAAGATCTCGATGATGGCTTCAAGTCTCTCGACTGCCTGCGAGAGATTGCCTTCGGCCTCATCTATTGCTGCCAGGTAAAGCAGTATGGCGCGCTTGTCTATCAGTGTGTCTTTGCAGTGGTCGCACCCGGCGCAGGCCTCGTCGTGACAGAATCTCAATGCAGTTTCGAGGATCTGTCCGGCCTCGCTGATCTTTTCACGTTTCACGTAGATTCGTCCGAGGTATAAGAGGACCCTGTGATCTTTCGGATTGGTTCGCCTTGCATCCATAAGCACTTTTTCTGCCACGTCGAATTCCTTCATCTTCATGAGAAGGAACACGGCATTGAGCCGTGCCTCGATGTTGCCAGGATCGAGGCTGGTAACGAGTTTGAGCCAGGGCATTATCTCGGCCAGGGATCTGCCATGGCGATGTGCGTGTGAGCTTGGATTGATCTCTTCGTTGAGTATGTGATAGAAGCTGTCGGCAAGGGCCTTCTTGCTGCTGTGCGGCACACCTTTATGAAAGTAGAGATCAGCGCGTTCATAACATGCCTGGCTCAATCCGATGCTTGCCTTGCTGAGCAGGCGACCGATTGTGCTGCCGGCGGCATTATGTTCAGAGTGTTTGGCAATATCGGAGTAGCAGGCCATGGAGAAGGCGGTGGTCCAGAGAATGATCACAGCGGCCCATCCGTAGAAACGTTCCCGTCGTCTGCCGTTGACCGTGCTATTCGTTATGGTTTCCATGTTTAAAACAGATCAGCCCGCGAAAGGACTTTGCGCCGGTAGGCGAGCCACGACAGAACGAGAAGCAGGCCGATCAGGACCAGGCCATAGATCATGACGTAGAGCAGGGAACTCCAGCTAGCGGGTCCCCAGTCATGAACCATTCTTCTTCGCATATCAAAGAGTTCAAGGTGCGGCATGATGTAGTAAAGCACCAGCAGGCCAGATCGTTGTACGCACTGCGCGTTGACAACGATCCGAGGAATCTGGGGTATAAGAAGAAAAGCAGCACCTGCTGTAACATAGGAGAGTGTTGCCGCTGCGTCCTTGTTTAATCTTGTAGAGAACAGTATGCCTATTGCACATATAACGCCGATTGCCCATGCGTGAAGCAGGTAGCATTGCAAGAATGTGAATCCTTCGAAGGCGCCACCTTTAAGTTTTACGAGAACAGCGAGCAACAGGTAGCAGGCGAGCATAGCGATTGTAGCCGATACCGTGGCGCCTGCCCATTTTCCGGTCAGGAGTTCTGCGCGAGTAACAGGTTTTGCGAGCAGCGGAAAGATCGTGTTAGCTTTCTCTTCATCGGGCAGTTGCCGAGTAGAGATGGTGATGGCAACGACCATGCCAAAGAACCATGCGGCCAATAGCCCGACATCTTTCACATATCCAACAACGCCACCAAGACCGAAGATGTCCAGCGACATGACTGCTACGATCATGATTCCGAGAAGGATCAGGAGCACGTAGACGTCCTTCCGACGCAGTGCTTCCAGCCATACGGTTTTGGCTATGGTGATGATCCTCCTGATCTTCATGGCCCGATCTCCTTTTCGGTCCCTGTCACTCTCAGGAAGTACCGTTCCAGGCTTTTGTCTTCTCCGACCAGGGCTGCAGGTTTGCCCTCTGCCACTATTTCACCATCGGCCAGTATTGCCACGGAATCACACATTAACTCTACTTCAGATAATTCGTGAGAGGAAAAGAAGATGGTCTTGCCACGAGTGCGCAGGTCATTGATCATCATCCGGATCTTCATGCGGCCTGATGGGTCCAGTCCGCCGGTAGGTTCGTCGAGGATCAGGAGGTCAGGGTCGCTCATTAATGTGTGGGCGAGGCATATTCGTTGCATCATGCCGCGCGAGTAGGTGCTGATCCTTCTGTCTGCAGCATCGATAAGGTCGAGCTGCCCAAGCAGCAATTTGGCGCGTGACTTGATTTGCGTTGGCTCAAGCAGAAAAAGGGAGCCGGCCATCTGTAGGTACTCTCGCCCTGTCAGGAAGCGATAGGCAATAGGATGTTCCGGTAAGTAGCCGATTCTTTGACGAGCTATTGACCCCTGTACATCCTCACCGAAGATCGATGCGTGGCCCGAAGTTGGCGTGATAAATCCCAGCAGGACATGCATTGCAGTAGTCTTGCCTGCACCGTTTGGACCAAGGAATCCGAAGACAGAACCGCTGGGCACAGTTAGATTGATCCCCGAAAGAGCATTAACGGTTCCCATGCGTGACGCATATGTTACAGTCAAGCCACGCATTTCGATGCCATTGCCTTTCATACTGTAGAATATAACTCGCAGGCTACCGTCGGTCAAGGCGCGGGCATGCGCCGGAAAGCATGGTTTGTAGCGATGGATCGCCCTGCCGGTGATTAATGTCTGCCGGAGGTTTGACCTGGCCCGGGCCGGTAGCTACCATCTTCCGATCATCTTTCCATGCCGCCATCCTGTCGGCTTTGTAAAGCTTGCTAACCGTGGAACGCAGAAAGGACGAGAGTTTTGAGAAGAGTGACCGTGGATATTGTGGCTGTGCTTATTGGGCTATTTGTTCTTGCCGGAATAACCGCCATGGCGGAGGACGAAAAACCCGAGATTAAGGTTGCTGCTGATCTTGAGCTTTTCTACGAACTCAGTGATGAAATTGGAGGAGTAGGGGATGACGACGAATTTGAAGCCAGGCAACTTTATGTCAAGTTCGACGGCAAGTTTGGCAATGATTATTCCGCACGTGTGGTGCTGGATGGCGCCGATGTGGTAGGGCGCGACGGCAAGACGGTCTCTGAGGATATTATCGAAGAGGCCAATTTCTTAGTGAAGAACATCGGCGAGAGCGGGATCGATATTGCTTTTGGCAAAGATGAGCAGCCGTTTGGTCAGGATTACGATAAGTATCTGAGCGATGCGCTCGTCCATAACCTTGAGGTCGATAAGGTCTGGGGCGTCATTGCGAGGGCGCCATTTTTCAGGTTGGGCAGAATTCATGTGGGTACTTATCAGCACAGGCATTCCGGAGCAGACAGTAAGGTCGGCGAGACGTTAGAATCATCGGACAAAGAGCTGGGTGACAGCTATGCTGCGCAGATCAAGATGGACAACCTAACTGACTCGCTTCTTGCCCAAGTCTCCTGCGGATCCGAAGCCTATTCCGACATCATCACGACGAATGGCACGACGGCCCGGGAAGATGAATCCCGCGTGAGTGTTGGCTGCCTGTATTTGCTCGGCAACGAAGACGAGGTCAAGGGCAATATCAATGCTGAGTATACAGGATTCAAGAACCGCAAGGGTATGGACGGGTATGATCCTTGCCTGGTATCGGTTGGTGGACAGTATGACGTGGCGGAGAAGATAACGGTCTGGGTTCGTTATGAGCGCATACTTGAAGATTCGGATATTGACGTCGAAAAGGACTTTTATGGCGCGGGGATTATCTATAGGCCTTCCAAGGGCTACCAGCTGCTGGTCGAATATGCCAACTTCAATACCAGTAATCTGAGTGATGCCAGTGATCTCGAGGTTGCAGATGGCGCGATCGAAGATTCGGTTAAATTAGGTGTTAAGGCTACATTTTGATCTAGTCTCGACCTTTGATTAAGCCGGCGTCACAAGCAATCGTGCTGCCGGCTTCTGTCAGGTAGCCATCTACTTCGGGCTCGGCGCCTTCGCGGAATAGTGCGAGCCTTTTCTCTGCCGTATTTGTCAACAGACCGGCATCGTAGAGTATCTTGAAATTCTCGGTCTCGCTCTTTTCCGGATGATGATGGTGTCTGATGATATCGTAAATCTCGGCGATGAAGTCGTCCGGGTAATCGAGTGCCTTCAGTATTGATGCTGCGACGGGCGGGCCTTCGGTCTCTTGGTGTTCCGCAGCGGATGAGTTGTACTTGCGCTCAGCTTCTTTGATGCCTATGTCGTGGAGGACTGCTGCCGCAACGACAACGGTGGGGTCCGCGTTTTTGTCGAATAGCAGCATTTCTGCATGGCATGGATAAGTGCCTGCTTGCTGAGCGATGCCCTTGTTTGGTTGAACATCGAGCTGCCTATTCTTTGTGCACTAGCCTGTTTTTCGCCTACTGAAGCTCCGCTCCCGCGATGATGTCTGGCACGATATGGTCCCAGCCTAGTGTCATCAGGTGTGCGCCCTGGCACATGGCCTTGGCTTCTTTCAGGAAGTCGGCACAGATAGCCGCGCCGGTTTTGCCTGACTTGGTCGCTTCCTTGTCTTTCTTGAGCTCCTGGATGAGTGTTTCGGGTACCTGCACGCCTGCAACATTGGCATTCATGAACCTAGCCATGCCGACAGATTTCAGGATGACCTGCCCCGCGAGGACGGGCACCTTGAACTGTTCGACCTTCTTCATGAAAGTCTCGAATTGCTTGATGTCGTAAACGGCCTGTGTCTGGAAGAATTGCGCACCCGCCTCGATCTTCTTCTCCATCTTGATGAGCTGTGGCTCGATGGGGTCGGAGCAGGGCGTCACAACAGCGCCCTTGAAGAATGTCGGTACGCCGTCAAGCTCGCCACCTGATGCGTCCTTGCCCTGTTCAAGCAGACTGAGTGTCCTGAGCAGGCTAACGGAATCGAGATCAAAGACACCTGCTGCCTGCGGATGATCTCCAAGCGACTGGTGATCACCTGTGATGGCCAGGACGTTGCGGATACCGAGCCCGTAGGCCGAGAGGGCATCAGATTGCAGTGCAATACTGTTCCGGTCTCTGCAGACCATCTGGAGCACCGGCTCCAGGCCCCTATCTATCAGCATGCGGCAGCCCGCTAGTGAGCCGAATCGCATAACAGAACTCTGGTTGTCTGTGACGTTCACCGCTGTACAAGTATCCTTGAGGTATTTTTCTGCCTCTTCCATGCACTTGTCGACGTTCACTCCTTTGGGCGGCCCGATTTCTCCGGTCACTGCAAAGTCGCCTGCCTCTACCTTCTTTTGGAGGTCACTCAAGCTCATTATTCGCATCCTTCCGTGGCTGCCGGTTCTGAGACATCCTGATCGACCGCCCAGTACAGCGTCTTGCGTGTTGCCACATTGGGAAGCAATGCAGATTTGTCTCTTGGTTCCATGAAATTCTTCAGTAGATCGAGTCTGTTTACCGTTTTAAGGCGCTGATATATCTGTGCCCAGGTGCATGGTCGATCGTTCTCGACCTCACAGTCGCCATCATCGGTTGTGCCGCCGCACTGTCCGTTCACAAGGCTCTTGGCGCAACCTGTGATGGGGCAGATGCCGCCGGTATAGCCGAGGAGGCAGTTACCACATTGTCCGCATTTCTCTTCGCCCGGCCAGAGTCCCGGTGCGCCACCCATCGATTTCGTGTTCGCTGCCGGGAAGACAGGCATATCGACGACTGATGCCACGACCTGTACGCCGATACCGCATGACAGGACCAGTAAAGCATCTGCTTTGTTGATGGAATCGATGTCCCTTATCAATCTTGTGCCGGCAAGCACTTTGTTGCAGAGGAAATCGATATTTGTCGTGCCGGCAATCACTTTCCCGTCTTTCTGAAGCTTGTCGGCCAATTCTGCGGCCACCTCGGGGCCACCTGTCTGGCATACTTCAGCACAGCCGTTACATCCGACCAGGTATACATTGTCACTGCCCTTGAGCAGGGTCAGCACCTCTTCATGAGGTTTCATTTCTGAGACAAGCATGGTGTTTCCTCCAGGCGAGTTGTTTTGCAGTGTTTGTTATTTTCAATTTCTTTAATGATTGCGTCGACGAGTGTCGGCAGCGCTTCTAGCACGGATTCCGAGAGCTCCGTGCTGTAATCGAGATGGGTAGGGTTCAATCCGACAATAACTGTTTCGGGCAGGCGACCACTGGCCAGCATCGAAATCTTGAGCGCTTCAGCGATTCCCACCTCATGCATCGACAGTGCATGGTCTTTAGGCGCAACGGGGACGAATGGGTCCCTGATGATTGTCATGCCGGGCTTGCCTGTCTTGATGGCATCTATGATGATTATCTTCCTGTAGGGGTCGGTGTCGGGCATGACGTCGACCAGTGAAGTCTCTGCTTCAAGGAGATCGACGTTGTCTGGCAATGGCCGTTCACGCAGCATTTTCAGTGCACGAACGCCAAGACCGTCATCGCCCATGATGGTGTTTCCAACACCTATAACCAGGATTTTGTCCACTGTCACTCCCTACGACACAGCGTAATTCGCGATGCTTCTGCCCTTGTGGTCGACCGCATGTACCGAGCATGCGAGGCATGGGTCGAACGATCTGATAATGCGTACCACCTCATAGGGGTTCGCTTCATCCTTGATCTTTGTCCCTATGATCGACTGCTCCATGGGGCCGGGCAGGCCCTTCGAATCTTTGGGCGAAGCATTCCAGGTTGTTGGGACAACAAGCTGGTAGTTTTCGATCTTGTGGTCCTTGACTTCTATCCATTGTCCGAGCGCACCACGCGGTGCGTCAGTTACTCCGACTCCAGCACCTGCTTCGGGGATCTCGTAGTCGAGATAAGCGGGTTCACCTGGCTTGAGTTCCATTGCCCATTCACTCATGGCGTCTGCGATGAGCTTTGTTTCAATTGCACGTGCGGCGTGGCGACCGCAAACTGAGAGAAGATCTGCAGGTTGACCGCCGACCTCCTTGAGTGCGTAATCGACGAGGCTCTTCACCTTTTTGTTGCCTGCTAGATATGCCACAAGCATTCTTGAGAGCGGTCCGACCTCAGTGGGCTCTCCGTTGTAGCGCGGCGACTTGAGCCAGGAATAGGCATCCTTCTTATCGGGCAGCGGGATGGTCTCCTCCTCCGACGGATGCTTGTTGCCGCCCTTGTCGTCGTACCACGAATGAGTAACATCTTCTGTTATGGCAGAGAGATCGACTTTAGATATATTATTCAGTGACGAATCGATCAGCCCGGAAGGCAGGAAGCGCTTGCGGGTGACCTGGTCCTCATTGCTCTGCTCCATATCGAACACGCCATAACAGAGGAACTGGTCGGCGCCTTTGCCGATACCGAAGTAATCATTGTAGACCTTGGCAATCGCGATTACGTCCGGCAGGTAGACATTGTCTATGAATGCACGGATCTCGTTAACACCATGATGCATGGCCGCGATTTTGTCGGTTGTGGGCGCCAATGTGGCGCCACCGGGCACAATGCCCATGTTGTGCGGCATCTTTCCGCCAAATATTGAGAGCAGTTCATGTGTTTTCCGCCTCATCTTTAATGCCTGCACGTAATGCGCGCATGCTGCGACGTTGATTTCTTTAGGGAGCCGGTAATCGCCTTCATAGCGAGGAACGAACGGCGCCAGGTGGCCTCGATCGATGAAGCGGCGCACCGATTGTAGGTCCGGATCGTTTCCGCTGTAATCTGCCACTGCTGTTACATCTACGAAATCGAGCGCTGCCAGGTGATAGAAATGGAGGATATGCGATTGCAAGAAGTTGCAGCCGAACATCAGATTTCGGAGAATTCGGCCATTGTCGGGAATCTTGCCGTCGATCCCGAACGCACTATCCAGTGTGAGTGTTGAAGCCGTGGCATGTGCTGTGGGGCAAACGCCACAAACTCGCTGCGTGAAGCGCTGGGCATCACGCGGGTCGCGTCCTTTCAGGAAGACCTCAAAGCCGCGGAACATTACGCCCGAGCATTTCGCTTCTTTCACTTCATTCGAGTCGACGACCGCTTCTATTTTTAGGTGTCCCTCGATTCTCGTTACCGGATCAATCGTGATAGTGCCCATGGTGTTTTCTCCTGGTTAAGTCGCAAAGCTACTTGTTGAAAGCTGTTATCTGGTTGGCGGGTATCAGGTTCCCTGTTTTATCTTTGCGCAAAGCGGGTGCATCTGATGACAGTGTATTTTTGCAGAAAGGCGATGTGCCGTCCGGGAATTCCGGCTCAGTGCATCCGATGCAGGGATGGTTGTTCTCGATGCACCAGTTGATGCCGTTGTTCCATTTGCGGGTGGGGCAGTCCGCCGAAGTGATTGGGCCGCGGCATCCCACATGGTACAGGCACGTTGGTTCTGATGGTGTTTTTGCGAAGCGACCGGCATCGAAGTGTGCGCGACGTGGGCAGTTCTCATGGATGAGCTTCCCGTAGAAAAGTTTGAGGCGCCCGATCCTGTCGACCTCTTCTGGTTTCGGCAGGCCGAAAAGAATTATATGTGCCACTGTTCCGAGGAACCAGTCCGGGTGCGGTGGGCAGCCCGGTGCGTTGATCAGTGGTTTGTCGATGTCCTCCGATTTCAGCAGTTCGGCGACGCTGACGCAGTCGGTCACGTTGGGTTGTGCTGCGAAGATGCCGCCATATGCGGCACAGGTTCCGAGCGCTATGATGGCGTCTGCTTTTGCTGCCAACTCTGCGACTCGTGTATGGAAGGGCACCTCTTTGCCATTGCGTTCACCGAGTGTTGCGAAATTATCGGCACGTGATACGGAACCTTCGACTACCAGAATATAGCCGCCGTCTGATGCTGCGGCGTCATCGAGGATTGCGGTCACGGATGCGCCCTGGCCCGCCATTAGGGTGGCCTGAAATTTCAGGTTGATGTGTTGCCCGGGCGCGATCTCGTCCAGGAGCACGGTTTGTATTTCAGGGCGTACTGCGTTCAGAACTGATACAGAGCATCCGCTGCATGATGACCCTTGTATCCATATGACAGATTGTTCCTGTACTTCATTGCTCATTTGAATCGATCTCCTGTTGTCAAAAGCCTCCGAGTAAAGAACTAAAGGAGCGTCCTTGGGACGTCACGGCAGAGGAGATTAGTATTAAAGTAATCAGGGGTCAAGCCAAGCCGGAAGAGATTGGTGGTGAGATTGGTGGTGGTGGGGAGGGTATTTTGGGGCAAATGGTGTTTTGCGCTTGAGTAGCATCATGATGGCTGTTAAGAAGTTGGCGTTTTCGAATCTTGAAAGGAAATCTGGACTATGGCAGAAGCGGCAAAATCCGGCATCCTGGGCGTTGGCAAATATCTACCTGAGCGCATACTCACGAATTCCGACCTGGAACGTATGGTTGAGACCAGTGATGAGTGGATAACTACCAGGACGGGCATCAAGGAGCGTCGGATAGCAGGTGAGAATGAAACCACCAGTGATCTGGCCACGAAGGCGGCCAGGAACGCGATCGAGGACGCCGGGTTGCAGGTGTCCGACATTGATATGATCATTGTTGCAACGATTACCTCGGACAACCTTTTTCCTTCCACCTCATGCATGGTCCAAAGCAAGCTGGGCGCGGGTACGATACCTGCCTTTGATGTCAGCGCAGCATGTTCGGGCTTTGTTTATGGGCTGGCGGTTGCTGACCAGTTCGTTAAGGGCGGCCTTTGTAAGCACCCGCTGGTCATTGCGGCTGAGAAGATGTCGACCATCGTCAACTGGGAAGATCGTGGCACATGCGTCTTGTTCGGTGATGGGGCAGGTGCAGTTGTGCTTGGTCCTGTGGAGGAAGGCGGGATCTTGGGCGTGCATCTTGGTGCAGACGGCGTGAATGGTCAGCTTCTCAAGATGAAATCTGTGGGCTCCTATGATTCCGGGCTGGCTCGCCAGGCTGCCAGGGAACCCGATACCATTTTCATGGAGGGTAATGCTCTCTTCAAGCATGCCGTTAAGCTCATGGCGGATGCTGCGGTGGCTGTCATTGAACCATTGGGATTGAAGGGCGAGGACATCAGCCTGATCGTGCCGCACCAGGCGAATATCAGGATCCTCAACATGGTAGCCAAGCGGCTGGGTGTCAATCCGGATGAGAAGCTGTTCCTGAACATTGAGAAGTATGGCAACATGTCGGCCGCATCCAGCGCCGTTGCCTTCGCCGAGGCCGTAGAAGAAGGCCGAATCAAGAAGGGCGATGTTGTTCTTCTCGATGCGTTCGGTGGTGGACTTACCTGGGGCGCTATGGCCATACAGTGGTAAGCGGCCACTTCGTGGCCGTAGTTATTGGTTGATTGGATATTTGTTAATTGATCCGGAAGAACGCCACCCACAACCATCGCATTTGCGCTGGGTAGGGCGTCCTGGCCCAGGGCGCCGACAGTGCTAGTTACCACCAGTGCAGTGATTCATGGCGACGCCAATCCTCGCGAGTTATGGATCGATTACATTGTTGAAGAAGAGAGAGCTCTTCCCCGAAACCTGCTCTTCCAGAATCCCAGCGACGAAAATCTCGACTTACATGATGTGAGTCTGTATCATAAATGCAAATCGCACTGTTATAGGCTGATCGCCAGTCTGCCGGGTGAGTATCATATGCCAGCATCTGTCAAAGTTACCTTGAGTGGGCAGGAAATGGAATTCCCCTGCGGAATGCTCGAGACTATTGGACGTGTCGACACCAATGACATACCCGTTCCTGATCCCCGCATCTCCCGCAGTCATGCAGTTATCCGATATCTAGGTGATTGCAAGTATTACATTATGGATGTGGGCAGTGCTAATGGGACCTTCCTCAATGGGCAGAGGGTCGTGATCCCCGCGGCCCTGAATGACGGTGACAAGATCGGGGTGGGTGATCATGAGCTTATTTTTCACCAGGAAATGGAGCCGGAGGAGCAGCGGGTTGATGATCCCAACGCCCTTGATGCTACCCCCACGATTGTTACCAATAAGCGCCAGGTTCAACTCATCACTATCCTTGTGGCAGATATCCGGGGTTATACGGTTATGGCTGAGGAGATTCCGGTCAACACGTTGGCCAACATTCTCGGCAAATGGTTCAAGACCGTCAGTGAGATCGTTGAGAAAAATGGTGGCATGATCGACAAGCTGATCGGTGATGCCGTTATGGTCCGGTGGCAAACCACGAAAGAAGAGATGCGTGATTCCGTAGTGTCCGCGCTCAAGACCGCCTGGGGTCTATATGCTGCATCACTTGACCTGACCGATGAGTTTACCCATGAACTGCCGTATCCACTCAAGATCGGGGTAGGGATCAATACCGGTCGAGCGATGCTCGGCAATGTTGGCGCGAGCAATCTCAGGGACTATACCGCTGTGGGTGATGCCGTGAATCTTGCCTTCCGGTTTGAGACCGCTTCCAAGCAGCTTGAGAAGGATGTGGTTATCGGGCCTGATTCCTATGACCAGGTGAAAGAGATAGTTGTGCCGGAGCGCAAGCAGTCAGTGACCGTCAAGGGCAAGGTCCGCCCTATAGATATTTGTGCTCTTTCGTTCGAGGAGTTGGGCGAGGTTATTGAAGAGCTTTGTCCAGATGATGATTTTGAGTTGACCGAACCGTTCGGTCAGACTCAATTCATCCCCGTCAATTACGAAGACATCGAAGACGATGGCCCTGCGACACAGGTGCAGAAATAGGCGGGCGCCCACTCCGTGGCCACAGTTATTCGTGAATTGGGCCCAGAGAATTCGCACCCCGATCGACTGACGTTGGGTAGGGACGGACCGCCGGGCCGTCCGCAACGAGATCCTTTTCGAGGACGACAAGGATGAGAAACCATCCATTAACAATAACGAATTATAGCCGTCCGGGAAACCGGACAGCAGTTAATCGTTATTGGTTAATAGTGAATGGATTACGGAGATCAACCACCTGCATCGATTTGAAATCAAGAGAAGTGCTAACGTAGTAT
>JAUXFM010000072.1 GCA_030622955.1 Lentisphaerales bacterium | reverse complement strand
GATCTCTTGCATGACGCTCACGGCGAGGAGAAACGTTGATTTTTATTCTGAGGTGAGAATGTGGGAAGAGGTTCAGCGTGTGTGTCCGGGCAACCTTCGATCTTACGCTATCCTTTCATCAGCACTGGTGAAGGAGGGCAGGTACCGTGAAGCCGACAAACAATGCATGGCGCTTCTCAGGAAGTTGGACAGGCACACCAACGACATCACAATCGTCTCATGGCAGGGGATAGGAGCGCCGCCATTCCTTGTGCGGATGCGGGGAATTGCATATCACAATCTTGGTCGATCAGCATTCTGTACCGGAGAAAATGAAAGAGCGGAACGCTACTATAGAGCTGCTCTTGCTCTTTCTTCGCGGATGCCGCGCGTGCACTTTAGCTTGGCCTTATTGCTGTACCAGCGGGGAGATCTTGAGGCGGCAATAGAAGGATGGAATCAGTGCCTCGAACTTGAGCCCGACAATATAGCGGCACATTGCGCTATGGGCATGGCATTATCAGAGCAGGGGAAAACTCGTGAAGCATTGTTGCATTACGAGCATGTGCTCGCACGTGATTCTTCACATATGAGAGCAGGGTATGAGATGGCATGGCTCCTTGCCGCTCACCCCGAAAAAGAGTTAAGGAATGGAAAAAGGGCATTAGCTATTGCTCGGAATCTCGGCGCTGCGTCTGGCTGGGGCAGTGCAGTAAACTTTGACCTATTGGCGGCTGCCTACGCGGAAATTGGCGATTTTGACAGGGCCATTGAGAATGCCAGGAAGGCCATTGACTTTGAGAAGTCTCGACTGGAGCGCGACCCGGCGAACGAGAAAGAGATCAGGAAGAAGCTCGGCGACCTGCGAAACAGGCTCAAACTCTACGAAACAAAGAAGCCGTATCGGTTGAAAGATTAGCATTATGAACATTGAAAGAGACGGCAATAGGCGCATATGGCGAAAACTTGCGCCATGGCTGTTGGTGATGGTTGTTATCGTCGTCTATGCCAATAGTCTGGGCGGCGCTTTTGTTTACGATGATCAGCGGATCATCGAGAATCCGGATATCCGAACGTTACGGCCACCGTGGCGCCCGCTATGCAATAGTACCCGGCCAATTCCACGCATGACGCATGCCGTAAACTACGCGATTCATGGAGAGAAAGTGTTCGGGTATCATGCCGTCAATATTGCCGTGCATATACTGGCGGCCCTCTGCCTGTTCGGAGTGGCGCGCTTCGCGATCAATCGCTCCAGGAATGAAGCAGTTAGAAAAGAATCCAGCATTCTCGCGCTCGCAATAGCCATGATATGGGCGGTTCATCCGTTACAAACTGAAAGCGTGACCTATATTGTACAGCGTTCGGAAGCGATGGCGGGACTCTTTTGCCTGTTGAGCATGTACTGTCTTACAAGGAGTACAGGAGGTTGCAATGAGAGAGGATGGCTGGCGGGTTCGGTTGCATCCTGCGGGATGGCAATGCTGAGCAAGCCTGTCGCAGTCGTTATTCCTTTTATTGTTCTTTCTTACGATTACTCGTTTATTTCAGGATCTGTGAGAGGCGCGTTCCGAAGGCGGGGGAGCTACTACGGATGGCTGGCAATGACATGGCTGCCGCTGGTCTTACTGCTGTTTCTGCCCAATGAGTCAACATCAAGTACCGGGTCTGCGGTCCAGTCGGTGACCTATGTTGAATACGTTGGATCACAGCCGGGCGTATTGCTCCAGTACCTGAAACTATTCTTCTGGCCGCGAAACCTCTGCCTTGATTACGCGTGGCTTGCGGCTGTTGGATGGCGTGAGATCACGGGGCCACTCTCAGTTATATCCTGCCTCTTGATCGCGAGCATAACGGCGATCAGGCGGCATCGTTCCCTCGGGTTTGCCGGGATATCTTTCTTTGTGCTTCTGGCGCCGACATCGATATTCGTGAGCATCGCGGACATTGCTGTGGAGCACCGCGTATACCTGGCATCGGCATGTTTGTGCGCCGTGACAGTAATGCTGCTTCATGCAATGGTAAACAAAACCGTCTCAGGTATGAGGGGCAGGCGATTACTCTTGAGGAGTTTACTGATTACTTTTGTGGTGCTCCTGGGCTGGCGAACTATGTTGCGTAATAGGGATTACGGGTCGGCGTTGGTGATGTGGCGTGACGTTGTCGCGAAAAGACCATCGAATGCCTACGCGCAAACAAATCTCGGCAAGGAGTTGATGATGCGAGGAAATCTGGAAGAAGCGATCAGGCGTTTTGAAATTGCCCTGAGCATCAAGCCAAAGCTGGCCGAAGCAATCCTCAACAAGGGTGTTGTGTATAGCAAAATGGGAGAGGAAGAACTTGCGCTCAAGTTCTACCGCAAGAGTATTTGCGTGAACCCCGGACTTTTTGAAGGACATTACAATCTTGCAGCGATGATGCGGGCACAGGGAAACGCGGCTGAAGCCATAATGCACTACCGTGATGCAGTCAGGATCAGGCCGCGATCTTTCGAGGCCAACTATGATCTTGGCGCGATTTTGGCGAGTCTAGGCAGGATGCGTGAAGCTGTTGATTATTTCATTGCGGCGGCGGAGCTGAATCCCGACTGTACAGTGGCCCATCAGACATTGGGCAATGCCCTGTTCGACAGCGGTCGCTACCCTGAATCAGTAGAGGCCTACGACAGAGCGTTGGAGTTGAAGCCGGGCTCCCTGGAAGTCGAAAATGCCAGGGAAAGGGCCGCTGCAAAGCTGGACAGGCCCTAGCTGTTAACAGAGCAAACGATTGAACGAAATGGCGTTGGACGTTCAGTGTTCGATCTTGATTGTGGCTGATTCTGGCCCCTTGCCCAAAAAAAAGGAACGACCCCCTTTAAAGGGGGCCGTTCCAGTAGATGACGGATCTAGCCGTACCTTAGTAGGCGTGGGTAGGACTGGTAATACTACAAGACGATACCGTCCCGATGCTGTTGTATGAGTATGTCCCGCCAGCGGGGCATGTGGGCGTTGTGTTGCCCTTGATGTAGTCATCCACAGCCGTTGTACAGACTGTGTCACCAGTATCCTGCATTGCGGCCATGGCCCACTGCTCTTTACCGGACTCAATCTGACGCAAGTTGTTAATACATGCGTTCTGCTGAGAGGTGGTACGTGCTTTCATGAATGAAGGCACAGCAATAGCTGCCAAGAGGCCAATGATCGCCACAACGATCATAATCTCAACTAGTGTAAAACCTTTCTTTCTCATCACATCCTCCTTCTGATTCTGGGCTGCGACCTTGCCCGTTGCGGTTTCTTAACTGTACTGTATTATAATAGCAACAAACGTGCCAGCAATGATCATTTGCGTTGTGTATTTGTCAACTTCTCGAATTCTCGAATGATTCGCTAACGTCTTTTTTTTATGGTGGATTCGGGCTAATGCCGGAAACATGGGCATGACTGTCAAGAATGCATATCTGCGAATGCAGGAATCAGAACTGCGAAACAGCGTTCGAGGGTAGTGGTTGGGGTTGAAGTGGGTTATGGGTGCCGCTTTTCGTTCGAATCTTGCTGAGTCGGTTGAGGGCAAGACGGGAGAAGCAGGAGGGGGAATATATAGTATGGTTGGGCGATAGAAATGATATCCAGCTCGACCTGGAAATGCTATTGGTCGCAGGCCTATTCTTCTTCAGGAAGCTTGCGGTAGAGGGTGGCAAGGCTGATCTTGAGGGCTTTAGCGGCTTCTTCCTTGTTGCCTTTAGTGGTGTTCATGACCTGCTTTAAGTATTCCTTTTCTTTTGCTCGCAGGAAGGACTTGAGGGATTTTGCGCGACCACTGTCTGCTTTCACTGCCGATCTGTCCATGGGACCTGAAGCTTGCACTGTCTCGCGGATCTTGTCGGGCAACGTATCCTTGGAGATCTTGTTCTCCTTGGAGAAGGTGATGGCATGCTTCATGGCATTCTCAAGCTCGCGTACGTTCCCGGGCCAAGGATATTGCTCTAGGATATAGCAGACCTCCTGATCTAGTGATGGGAATTCCTTGGCGTCTTTGAGCTCCTCGCGAAGGATATGATAGACAATAGGGAGTATGTCTTCTGGTCGCTCACGGAGGGGTTTGATGTCGATTGGTATGACGTTCAATCTGTAGAAAAGATCTTCACGAAAAGTGCCATCCTTAATCTGTTGCTCGAGGTTTGAATTGGTGGCTGCCAGGACTCGGCAATTAACAGAGATATTCTGATTGCTGCCAACGGGGCGGATCTCTTTCTCTTGCAGTGAGCGTAGAAGCTTGCCCTGGATGCTCAGAGGGGCGGCTCCGATTTCATCCAGTAGAATAGTGCCTCCATCCGCTGACTTGAAAAGGCCCTCTTTGTCTCCGGCGGCACCCGTGAACGCGCCTTTGACGTGTCCGAACAATTCGGACTCGAGGAGTGGCTCAGGCATTGCAGCACAGTTTATGGCGATGAAAGCATTATCTTTCCGCCGACTATGGGCGTGGATAGCTTTTGCCACCAGCTCTTTTCCTGTCCCGCTCTCTCCATAAATGAGTACAGTAGCATCGGTGGGAGCTACGCGCTCAATCATTTCACAAACCTTCTGCATTGCAGGACTCTCAGCGACAATGTTCTCGAAACGATATGGAGCTTCGAGCTGCGAGCGAAGATAGACGTTCTCGGTCTCTGCTCGGTTGTACTCCAGGGCACGTTCAACAGTAATGAGGAGTTCGTCCACCTTGAAGGGTTTGGTGACATAGTCGAACGCGCCGAGCTTCAGGGCTTCGATAGCCGTTTCTACGGAACCATAAGCGGTCAGCATGATCACGGGCATGGTTGGGCGATTATCATGGGCAAGTTTGAGAAGCTCCATGCCGTCGATGGGGCTCATTCGGATGTCAGAGATCATGAGATCGAACTCATCGTTCTTTATGAGTTCGACAGCTTTCTCGCCTTCCTGCGTCGGCAGGACCTCATACCCCTCGGCCTTCAGCAGGGTGCTGAGGACACTCAGTATGCTAGGCTCATCATCGACTAGAAGTAATCGGGGCATAATTCAAATATTCGCAAGATTGGTAAATCGTGGAGGAATATAGCACGCTGTATGCGCCGATGGAAGCCTGATTTCTCAAATCTTCACATTCTCAAAAAGTGAAGAAGGTATAGATTTGCTGCACAATATGGCCCATCAGCCACTGACGACCTCACCCATCTTGAAGATAGGCAGGAACATGCAGATGACGATGCCACCGACAATAATGCCTAGAAACACCATGAGTAGTGGTTCGAGCATGGATGTCAGACCCGCGAGCATGGTCTCTACCTCGTCGTTGTAGAAATCGCCAACGTTATTCATCATTTCATCTATCTTGCCTGTCTTTTCGCCAGCCGCGAGCATACGGACAAGCATGGGGGGCAGGGCGCTTTGTCCTATGAGTCCGCTTGAGAGCGGATCGCCCTTTTCGACAGCGATCCTGGCATCAAGTATGACCTTGCCGACGGCCTTGTTGCCAGTCGCACCCGCAGATATTTCGAGGGCGCTCAGAATGGGTACGCCACTATGCACGAGCTGCGCGAAGGTGCTTGCGAAGCGTGCGGCTGCCAGTTTCTGAATCAAGATTCCGAAGACGGGGGCCCTCAGGTAGAGCGTATCGAGAGTAAACGCGCCGGATTTTGTAGCCTTCCATTTCTTGAAGATAATCACGAACCCTATGATGCCTGCAAGAATATAGAGTCCACGCGCTTTCATGAAATCACTGGTATCGACAAGAAACTGTGTAGGGGCAGGCAGGTCACGGCCAAATTCAGCAAACATTCCCGCGAACACCGGCACAATGAATAGGATCAGGCCAACAGCGATTAGGATGGCAATACAAAGCACGATGACTGGGTATGTCATCGCAGATTTGACCTTGCGCTTGAGCTTTGCGCTGCCTTCAAGGAATCCGGCCACTCGCGAGATTGTTTCAGCGAGCTGGCCACCGGTTTCACCACCACGCACCATATTGACATACAATTCGCTGAACACTGTCGGGAAAGGTTTCAAGGCTTCTGAGAAGGATGTGCCATTCTCAATGTTTGCGCGTATCTTTGCGATGACTGGCTTGAAGTTAGGATTGTCGGTCTGCTCCTGAAGTGTTTCCAGCGATGCGACGATAGGCATGCCTGCAGAAAGCATGGCTGCCAGCTGTCTCGAGAAGTTGGGCAGATCTTTGTCGACAATTTTCTTCGCGCCGGCAATGCGTTTCCGCTGGGGTTTCTTCTTGCCAGATGCCGTCAGTTTGGCCTGGGCACCACCTGGTGGTGCAGGTGGCCCGACGTGAGGCGTAGGTTTGCTTGCTGTTCCAGATAATCTAACCACAGGACTCATGGTCTTATCTCCTATCCATCTCCACCGCCCACAACGCGCATGGCGGTTTCAAGACTTGTAACACCTTCCTTAACCTTAGTCAAACCGACATTCTTGAGCGTCAACATTCCCTTCTCGGCCGCCAGATCACGAATATCTGCACTAATAGCTCGCCTCAGAAGTGCAGGTCGCACAACGTCATCTATCGGCAGGACCTCCATGATTGCGCCTCTTCCGCGATAGCCGATATTATGGCACTTGGGGCAACCGGTTTCCTTGTAGACTCTGGCACCTTCGAAGAATGCGGGGTCGACATGGTTTGCTTTCAACAATTCAAGATCCAGTTCGCAAGGCTTTTTACATGTGGGACAGAGCTTGCGGAAGAGACGTTGGGCCTGAGCGAGGATGACTGAGGACGCAAGAAGGAATGGCTCCATGCCCATGTCGAGTAATCGTGTCAATGCTCCTGCCGCCTCATTGGCGTGCAGCGTGCTCAACACAAGATGGCCTGTAAGCGCGGCCTTGATCGCGATTTCTGCGGTTTCTGTATCACGGATCTCGCCGATGAGTACGATATCGGGGTCCTGTCGCAGAATGGCACGCAATGCCGATGCAAAAGTCAGGCCAACCTGTGTATTGATTCGGACCTGGCAGAGGCCGTCAAGCTGGTATTCGACAGGATCCTCACAGGTAATAACGTTAACATCCGGCTTGTTCAATTCCTGGAGGCAGGAATACAATGTCGTTGTCTTGCCGCTGCCCGTGGGGCCGGTTACGAGGATAATCCCGTGCGGTTGTGAGATGGCGTAGCTCATTGCGTCATGAGCGTGCTGCTCGAGTCCGAGCGCAGCGAGGTTGGGGAATAGGGCAGTCTTGTCCAATGTGCGCATAACGACTTTCCCGCCGAAAATCGTAGGCAGGATGCTGACGCGAACATCGATTTCTTTGCCTATCGCCTTGATCCTGAAACGACCATCCTGCGGGATGCGCGATTCTCCTATATCCAATTCAGACATGATCTTCACACGCGAGACGATGGCTGATTGCATGCTCTTGGGGAGCGGCGGGCGCTCCACCAGGATGCCATCAACCCTGAACCGCAGCCGCACGAAATCTTCCTGTGGCTCGATGTGAATGTCGTTGGCCTTGATCTTAAGCGCTTCCACGAGAATCATATTCACCATGCGCTTGACCGGAGCATCGTCCGCGCCCTCCATGAGATCCTCAAGGCTCTCGCTTTCGACATCCTCTTGCGGACCTACCTGGATATCATCATTTTGTTCCTGCATGATCGCGTCCATGCTTAGGCCTTGCGCATCATCTGCCACGGAACGTGCAAGCGCACCGTCGACATCCTGTTCAGATGCAACGAGCGGAGTAATCTGCATGCCTGTCTTGGTCTGGGCTTCGTCCAGCGCCATGATGTCAAAAGGATCGGCTAGGGCCACAGTGAGACTTTTCCCGACCTTTGCGACGGGCACCATACGGTAGCGGTTGAGGCCCTGCTTCTTAAACATTTCCATCAGGTCAGTGTCCGGGATGAAATGAGCCAGTGTGATTGGCGGCATCTGCAGGTACTCGGCCAGCGCGAGTGTCATTTGCGTGCCTCTGACGAGCTTGTTCTCGACGAGATATTTTTCCAGTGTGGTGTCTGTGCTCTTCGCTTCTTCTTCGGCCACGATGAGAGCCTCAGGCGCAATGGCATTGTTCTTCAACAGGATCTCGGAGAGTCTGCCAGCTGGTGCTTTTGTTGACATGGGTATATTCCTTTAGTCGCCGCCGGTCACCTGGAGCGCCGCATCAAGGCTGGTTATTCCATCTCGCACCTTGATCAGACCAATGTCCTTCAGGGTAAGCATTCCCTTCCTAATGGCAGTTGCTGCGATCTCCTTGGCGCTGAGGCCCTGAAGAATATTCGAGCGCAATTCCCTGTCTACAGGCAGTACCTCCATGATGGCTGCGCGTCCCTTGAAACCTGTGTTGTGGCATTTCGGACAGCCACGTGAGTCATAGACGTGAGCATCCTTGAAGAAGTCAGGGTCGATCCTGTAGTTCGCAAGGGTTTCAGGGTCGATCTTGCCTTCCATGCGACAGGCTGGGCAGAGTTTGCGAATAAGACGCTGGGCCTGCGCAAGGATAAGGGAAGAGGCCAGGAGTGAAGGCTCGACACCCATGTCGATCATACGTGTTATGGCGCCGGCGGCATCGTTCGTATGAAGGGTGCTGAGCACAAGGTGTCCGGTCAAGGCTGCCTTGATTGCTATTTCACCTGTCTCACTGTCACGGATTTCACCAACAAGAATGATGTCAGGGCTTTGCCTGAGCACTGAGCGCAGTGCTGTGGAGAAGTTCAGGCCAACGTAAGAGTTGATCTGGACCTGGTTGATGCCGGGCAACTGGTACTCAACCGGGTCTTCGCATGTCACTATATTGACGCTGGGCTCATTCAGTTCCTGCAGGCATGAATAAAGCGTAGTGGTCTTTCCGCTGCCTGTGGGGCCCGTCACCAGTATGATCCCATTCGGCGAGACGATACCATGTCGCATTGTTCTGTATGCCTCTTCATCAAGGCCAAGTGCCGCGAGGTTGGGGAAAAGAGCCGTTTTGTCGAGAATACGCAGCACGATTTTTTCACCGAACACTGAGGGCAGCGTATTTACGCGCAGGTCGATTTCTTTGCCCAGCGCCCTGATTTTGATACGGCCGTCCTGCGGGATTCGTCGCTCGGCAATATCCATGCCGGACATCAGCTTCATTCGCGATATGATGGCCCCCTGCAGGGCTTTTGGTGGGCTCGGACTCTCAATCAGGGCACCGTCTATGCGATATCTTAGCCTGAAAACGCGTTCCTGCGGCTCAACGTGAATGTCACTGGCCCCTGTCCTTAGGGCCTCAAGCAACATCATATTGACCATTCTAATGACCGGCGCACCTTCAGCGCTCTGAAGCATGGCTTCGATGCTTTCCTTCGATTCCGGGTCCTCTTCCGATTCATGACCAATTTCAAAATCGGTATCTGCCTGCTCAAGAATTGCCTGCATGTCGATATTATCGTCAGTTTCGGCATAGCAGCGCTCCAGCGTGTCGACAATGTCCTTCTCGGAGGTCACAAGTGGCGTGATACTCATTCCCGTGTAGGCCTGGATCTCATCAACGGCCACGATATTGAATGGGTCCCCAAGGGCAAGTGTGAGATTCTTGAGTGTCTTGGCTACCGGGATTGCCATGTTCCGTTTGAGCAGATCTCTAGGTATCAACTCAACAAGAGTGGAGTCTGGCGTGAAATGCGAGAGGCAGATTGGGGCCATATCAAGGTATTCTGAAATGGCCAGGGTCATGTTTTCCGCTGGTACGATGCTGCTCTGAACGAGGAACTTCTCAATAGCTACACCGGACGACTTTGCGTCATCAGTAGCTTTCACCAGGTCCTTGGCGTCAATCAAATGATTGCGGACAAGTATATCACTTATCTTGCCGCTGTATGCAGCGATATTACTCATGCAGCCTCCGATAAGAATCATACTACTCCAGTCCCTGCTGCGCAAGTTCTCATTTTTCTTGACCCTCTCGTTGAGCTGGCTGTATAAAGTCCACAAAGGTGGTAATAGATCATGGCTCAAGACAATAAGGCTAAGGGGAAGGATTCGAAGAGCGATAGTGAGGCCGAAGTCTGGAATGCCATATCGATGTTCGAGCAAATACTTGAAGCGATGCCCAATGATCGCGGTTCACTCGAGGCACTTGCGCATGCCTATGAGCAGGTAGGCGACAAGACGCGCGCAAAAGAGCACCTCGTCCACTTGGCGAACGTGCTTCTCGAGGAACAGGACGCCGATGCTTTACGTGACGTCGCCACGCGCCTCGCCAAATATGCGGAGGATGACGACGAGGTCAAGAATCTGCTTTCCCATGTCAGTTCTGCCGCGTCACCCAAAGCTGAAGCCGCAGCCGCTCAGGAGCCTGCATCTGCTGAGATAAGGAAAGCTGCTGTTCCGGCCGGTAAGATTCGAATGGCACCTGACATGTCACAGGAGCTGGCGCTTGCATGGAACCTCTTGCAGGCCAAGGAGCTGAGTGAAGAGGAATATGCCAATGTAATGCAGGATCTGACTGATATGACGGCACGTGACGCTCAAGTCACTGCTTCTGCGTTGCACGTATTACATGATCGTGGATTCAGGGGCATTGAGAAAGTCGTGATCTACCTGTCAAAGGAATGCGGGCTTCCGATTGTATCGCTGACGAGTTTTGACCTACAGTTGGAATCTGTCGCCCTCTTACCGTTCGAATTCATATTGCGCCGTGGAGCTATTCCATTTGACACGATAGGGAACACTGCGCTGATTGTCATCATGAACCCTTACGACAAGGAGCTCATGAAGGACATTGAGAAACTGATCGGCAGGAAGTGCTACTTCTATATTGCTCTACCGTCAGACTTCGACGCTGCCCTTGAGAGAGCCAAGACACTCTTGGCTGATGCAGCTGAAGCTGAAGAAGAGACTCTATAGAGTCAGTTGGAACGATCCTATTCGATAGATCCGCCAACCTTCAGGAACTTACGTTGCCCCCTGTAGGTAAGTGTGACGCCGCGTTTGTTGATGTCTATGAGCGTTGCGCCATCGATTGTTTCGCCAACTGCAATGACCTCACGATTGATGATTGCTGTGCCGCTCGCACCCCGGCCCATTATGCCGGTGAGGTTCAACCGTGGCCATATAACAGGTGGCGGAGGTGTAGGAGCAGGTCGTTCAATGATGATCTGTGGTTTAACGTCCGGGGTCTTCGTATTAGTGTTGTCAGGAGGCGTCGGCGTTGGTTCTGTTGTTGGCGGGCTGATGGGCCGCGGTGTCGGGGGGACGGGATTTTGTTGGTTTTGGATTGTGGGCGCCTGTTCATTCATCTGTTGCTGGAGTTCGATCGCGATTTGCTCGGTCGAATTTGCAAGTTCATCAGCCGCGTTGTTGAACAGTTTCTTGATCGCGAATATGCCAAGTGCGGCAATTGCGACAAGGATAGCGACCACGATCCCGATAACTACCAGGACTGTAGCCCATACAGGCTTCTTCTGGGGGGGCACTGCTTCTGGCGCTGCCTCTTCTTCAATAGAGTCCGGGGTGGGTAGAGCAGGGGGTTCGTCTTCATTCGTGTCAGATGCAAGTTCGCCCGTTACTGCAGGCGGAACCGGTGGTTCGCCGAGCGCAGGGGGTGTGCGTGGCGGCGTTTGCGCCTCCTCACCCGGAGGGGGCGGTGTTGGGGCTCCCCCCTTACCTTCGGGTACGTCATCATCCCGCTGCCTTCTCAGTGCTTCTTCGATCAAGCTCATCTCGAGCCCTCCAGTTGCTTTATGGCTCGCTTAATGCAGTCGGCATCAATAGCTTTCAGCCTAGCCACATATCCTGCGAGCAGCGCGTTGTCACAAACTGCGTTGATCAACCTGGGTGTCCCCTTGGAATACTTATAAATCTCGCGGATAGCCCTTGGATGGAAAGAAATACTGCCATCCGAACCAGCGACCCACAGCCGATGTGCAACATACATCATAATATCCTTCTCTGTCAATGGCGGAATGTGATAGCGCACGGTAATGCGCTGCCTCAATTGACGTAGATCAGGACGTGCCAATCGTTCTTTCAGCTCCGGTTGGCCGCACATGACTATCTGGATGAGCTTATGCTGATCAGTCTCAAGGTTGGATAGCAATCGTATCTGCTCCATGACCTGTGGTGATAGATTCTGTGCCTCATCGATCAGTAACGCGACATTGATGCCATCGGCGTTCTTCCGGAGCAGGAACTCGTTCAGCTTCTCAATATAGGCAAGACGGTCGCGTCCTTTCACTTCAAGCCCGAGATCGTTGAGAATGGCTCGCAAGAGCTGGGTTTCTGTAAGTGATGGATTGAGTATCAGTGCAGTTTCAATATCCTCGCCAAGATTGGCCAACACTGCGCGACAGAGGGTTGTCTTGCCTGACCCGACCTCTCCGGTAAGCTCAATAAAGCCCTTTCTGTTCTGGATGCCATACATCAGGTGATGATAGGCCTCGCGATGCTGCGGCGAGAAATAGAGGAACCGCGGATCGGGCGTAATGCTGAACGGGTACTCTTTCAGCTTGTAGAACTTGAGATACATTCGAAGAACTTCTCCGTAACTCCTGCGAATCTAAAGCAGGTCGATACAGTAAAACGCGTTGTTTGTCAAGTTATGGAACGAAATCACTAAACTCAGAATCCGCTGCTGGCGGTCCTGATCAGTGATCACTGTGCTACTACTGTTCAATGAGCCATATGAGATACTTGTTGGCGGGGTCTAGTTCGAGCGCAGTTTTGATTGGCTGGGCTGCACGATCCCTTAAGCCATAGGCTATCAGATTCTCTGCTTCAAGAGAATGGTTTCGAACTGCTGTAGCAGCATTGATCTTGCGCCGGTCCGATCTCGGAAGTTTTGCAAAGCCCTGGAACAGGGAAGAGATTGGCGAGAGATTGTTCCGCATCTCGGTAATATTCGGACCATCTGAGGAAAGCGTCGCATGTGGAGTCGTATACTCGATCGTAGGATGATCGTCGGTCACCAGCGGACCCGTACCGGCGTACCTGTGCAGGAAATCCTCGTCCATCAGAAACGCCTGGAGCAGCTGGTATATATTGTCTATGCTCACATCTGAAAGTGGGGTGGCCACATCTTCATTTCGGAGCCGTTTCCGGGCAATTTCGAGATCGAACTGTATGGGCATATCCTTTCGCCCGACAACTATTGCCCCCGTATTGCTGTACCAGAGGGTGGAGTGCGGGAAAATGGCGAGAAAGGACCGTATCATACTCTTGAAATCGTCTGGGTCTATCTGCTGTGTCGGAATCCATTGCGTTATGAAACCACCCGGATTCAGCCGCTCTCTACAGATCTCG
>JAUXFM010000055.1 GCA_030622955.1 Lentisphaerales bacterium | reverse complement strand
TTGGCATCGTCTCTTTGCTGTCGCCTTGCAATCATCTCAGAATAGCCTCCTCGCAGGGTCGTGATATTTGGGCAACAGGCCGTCAAGGTGTGGCACTCCTGAAAACATACAGCTTGCCTTCAATGTCAACGACTGGCGGCCGCTTCAGCGTTTCGATACATTTCATCGGCGGTTCCTACCGCTTTCTTACGGCGCCCATGGGGTTAAATCCATGATAACAGTGTGCACCAGATCCTGACACCTTCGGGCATGAAGTTTTCGAAGGGGAAGCTCTATGTCAAGATTGCTTCTCTCAATAGCACAATATATTATATTCACACCTGCCATATTCGGCATCGGTGGTGATATGCGAGATCATCATATCGTAATTCATGGAGAAGGCTAATGAAAGAACTGAGGATTGGAGTCATAGGAACGGGAGGACGTGGTGAACTTGCATTTCATGCGCATGAGCCGGATAACGGGGTCAGGATTGTAGCAGGTGCAGACGTCTACCCACCCGGGTTCAAACGCTTCCACGAACGTGCCGGGGACGATGCCTTTACGACAGGCGACTATCGCGAACTGTTGAAGCGTGATGATGTCGATGCGGTATTCGTCTGCACACCGGACTACTGCCACGAAGAGCATGCTGTCGCAGCACTTGAGAGCGGAAAGCCCGTCTACCTGGAAAAACCGATCGCCATCACAATGGACGGGGCCGACAGGGTCCTGAAGACCGCCTATGAGACCGGAAGCAAACTCTTCCTAGGTCATAACATGCGCTACTTCGAATCGATCCTAAAAATGAAAGAGGTGATCGATTCAGGCGCTATCGGAGACGTCAGAGCTGCATGGTGCCGGCACTTTGTTTCTTATGGCGGCGATGCCTATTTCAAAGATTGGCATTCAGAGCGCAAGCACTCAACCGGCCTCCTCCTACAGAAAGGTGCACACGATATTGATGTTATTCACTGGCTGGCCGGTGCCTACACCAAGCAGGTTGTTGCCATGGGTAAGCTCGATGTCTACGATAAATGCAAACGACGCAACCGCGAGACTCGTGGCGACGCATCGTTCGACAGCAAGCACTGGCCGCCGGAAGAATGCAATGGCTTCTCGCCCATTATCGATGTTGAAGATCATACCATGCTTCTCATGAACCTTGCCAACGGTGTGCAAGCTTCCTATCTGCAATGCCACTACACACCGGACAGTAGTCGCAACTACACATTCATCGGCACGAAGGGCCGCGTTGAGAACATCGGGGATTCCGGTGGGGCCAGGATAGAGGTCCTGACCTCCCGTGATTCAAAAGAACCTGACGCCATCTACAACATAGGGCAGACAACAGGAGGACACGCTGGATCCGACCCACGTATCGTCCAGGCATTTGTCGACTTCGTTCGCGACGACACGCAACCCAATACCAGTCCAGTAGCAGCACGCTATTCGGTGGCGGCCGGTATCATGGGAACCGACTCTTTGCGTGACGGCTGTACACCGCGCATGGTGCCCGATCTCGACCCGAAACTCATCGAGTACTTCGATAATGGGCAGAAATAGCAGCTGCAGTTAATGGTTGTTTGTTGTCGGGCGACGATTTACCAGACAGGAGCGATCGCTGACTGCCGGGGCTTTGCGCGGCCAACATTCCTTGCGTTCGCTTGCCCGCGCCGTCCTTACTGATCACTGGGCATTACACCCCGGATCCCTTCAGCCGGTTCGTGCAGCTCTTTGCGGAGCACCCACATGCAGACCCAGTAGTTCTGGGTTGCACGCAGATCACCTGCCAGGGGATCGGCCACTTTCCCTTGGTAGATTCGCAGCAAAACGTCGTGAGTTCCGGCTTTGAGGCGTTGCTTGCGCATCATCATGTCCAACTCCGCATATCCGTCAAATCCGCGACCTATTGCGTACCTGCCGTCAATGAAAACGTATCCATGGTCATCGACCGTAAACAGATGCAGATAATTCCCTTTTTCTGCCACTTCTATCTTCGTATGCAGGAAGACGTATTTATCTCGTGAAGGACCGAAAGCATCCTCAAAATCGAAACGCCGATATCTGTCGTAGCCCTTCTCGGGATAGGGTTTCCATAGTTCAGGAAAATCGTTCGTCGAAGCTCGCCTGTTCCGCAGGAGCTTCCGGCATTTCGGATCAGACGGCGCCATGGGGCCGGTCGTATACCACTTAAACGGGACACCGAGAATAAACTCCTTACTCACTATTGTCTTTCCTTTTGCCAACAGCATGGCGGTCAATTTTCTCTCACCGCCAACCGTTCCTTCAGGCACGAGAAGCGTGAACACTGCCGATCCGAGCGGGCAGCCATCGCTGAATTCGACAGCTTGCTTCGCACCATCAGTGATCTTGAATGGCTCCGGAACAACGAGTTCGACCATCGCCTCCCCTAATGCCTCAGAATTCCTTCTTACCCACACCGTAATGGTCTGCGAACTTCCCGGCTGTTGGGCATGTTTTTCAGTGCTAAAACTAAGAGAACTCCTGACGCCATCATTAAAAAGAGGGGCTAATGGCGGTACTGCATTGGGATCAAACTTCTCTTTCTCCAGCAACACGACGAACTTATCCAGATGCACACCATCTTCGAGCGCCTGGATCGCAAGGATGTGCCTCCCAGCCCTGAGGTAAATGGGATCATCAACGCGCCGCCATTGCCATTGCCCGTACTTGATGGAGCTCTTCTTGCCTCTGGCGAATATCCCTATTTCCCTGCGATCAACATTTATCCTGACGGTGTTTGCACATTTATCCATGAACCAAACATGAGCCCAGACCCTGTATCTTCCGGCGCGGCCGATTGTGAACGGGAACTCGCCCTTGCCTATATTGAGTGAATCGATTCCGCCACCGTTCCTGTGCATGCCACCACCACCTTCATGCAGCGTGAGCGCAACAACACCTTCATATTCTTCGATTTGGTAGTTATGCATCAAGTTGTAGGCCCATTCGGCCTCAACCGAGAAGCGTTCAAGAGGCACGATGATCGTTTTCCTCTTCTGGGCCTCAGCCTTTTTGGTGGCCTCGAATTGATCCAGGGCAGTCAGGGCGGCCACGAGGAATGGATAGACATTACGCGGCATCCTGTCCAATGCTGCGAACAACTCTCTCTTGTGCGGCAGAAGCAGTTCGGGGAAGCGGCACAAGGGCATCAGTGCTTCTGTTGCCGCACTGTCGGACTTCAGTGTTTTCATCGCCCAGCCCGCAACTTCATCGTCGCCATTCTCGGCACGTATCTGGATGACGAGGCCCAGCAGTTTGTAGTGCTTCTTGCGTAATGGCGATTCTTCGAGTTCCCTGACTGCATTTTGCAGCCAGCGCGCCCTGTTCTTCTCGTCCTGAACAAGGAGTTGAGCCAGAGCTTGCCCCCTGATGTCGGCATTACCGTCACCCACGCGATCTTCAATTTCCGCTTGCATCAGACGCGCTAGTTCTGAATCTTGGATCAATTCGCTCAGGGTCTCGTATCGGACCCGCTCGTTATCATCATTCAGCAAACGCACCAGCATTCGCATTGAACGTGTACGGCTCTTAAGGCGTGCTGTCCGACAGATGCGTATACGTGCGTCTATATCGCCAAACAAGATCGTCCATTCGGGTGTTCTGCTGAGGCGCCATACGGCAGCGCCAGCCATCACAAGAAGAATGGCTGCTGCCACTGTGATCTTTTTGACTCGTCGGTTCATAGAAAAAGCGCTCCCTGCCTCGCCCTCGCTACGCTCGTGGCTACGAAAGGATTTCGCCTATCTCTCAGTATTGTAGATTTGCGATCTCGCGCAAGTGATTCTACAGATGTCTTAGTCAGATCCCATGTGTTACACATACGAATACCTTTCCTGAAACCGCTCTGCAGATCAGCTATCCCTCAATCTCGTATGGAGCCAGCCGAGGACACTACAAAGGGCGGCGCAGGTGCCAAAGACGGCGAAAACAATGTTTATCGGCACGCCCTCCGCAATATAACCCGTAACAAAACAAGAGATCGCGGTTGTCCCGACAACCGCTGTACCGAGCAAACCGAAAACCCTGCCCCTCATCTCAGGTTCGACCCATTCCTGCAGGAGCGCTGCACGAGGCACCATGATGAATGGTATGCCAATTGCGTGGAACCCAATTACCAATGACAAGCCCAACGTACTGTTGCAGAAATACAAAACTGCATGGGTCAATCCGTCAAACATCATGCCCGATAACAGCAACCTGCCCTTGCCAATGTTCCTGCCCGCAACATTCACCAGTACCAGGCCTGCCAACATCCCCGCCCCCAATGCCGCCTGCGATAATGCATAGTCCCCCGCCCCCCCCTTCAATAGAAATTTCACGAAGACGGGTGTACCCACCAGCGCAGGGCCCATGATGAAGAAATTGTTCGCCGAGGTAAGGATCAGCAGGAAACGCAATCGGCGATCCTTCATCACCAGGCGAATGACATCCCTCAAATGCCCGACGGCGGTCACCTTCGGGCCAGCCTCACTCGCTTTCGAACCGTATCTGATCATCCATATTGCAACGAACGACACCAAGAATGTCCCTGAATCAACGTAGAAGAGGCTTTCGAGTCCAGTGAATTTCAAAACCAGCGCTACCACTGTAGAACCCAGCAAGAGGGCCAGGTGAAAGGATAGCTGTGCCAATGAATTGGCAGCAAGCAGGTGCTCCTTCCTGACCATATCGGGAATCATTGCATCACGCGCAGGATCGAAGAAAGCAGTACCTACAGACAGAATGAATGTTAAGATGTAAATAACGTTGAGATCCATCGTCCCCTTCAACATCATGAATGGGATCATCAGCACAACCAGGGCGCGCAAGCCGTCTGCAACCAGCATAATTGTCCGGCGGTTCCACATATCTGCAACGACCCCACCAAAGACACCAAACAACAGAATAGGCAGGCTGGATATCGCGTACACCGAGCCCACGGCTGATTCGGAACCTGTGAGTTCAAGTACCAGCCACGACAATCCGATCCAGTACACTCTGTCGCCCATGTGGGAAATGATCCCCCCGAAGGCCAGGTACTTCAGGTCACCACGTAGCAGTTGTTTCACTTGAGCGATCATGAGGCGAGGAGGATAGCAGGGAGAAAGCAGCAGTGGAAGACAATCTCAGCTGGAACGATTCATCAAAACCGGCGGCTGATTATTGTTTGGACATCGTTGATACGGGGAATGGGAACAGGAAAAGGTTCAGAAGCAATCCTTCAGAGAAAAACCTTTTGTGCCGCCAAGATGCTGAAAGGTCGTGGGATCCTCCACGAAAGCCATGATTAAGCAGTTATCCAATCTACATCCAGGTTTAACGGGTATTTTGACCTCGTCCGCGGCAGCACCCAACTCGATAGATACAAACTCACGAACCATGTTATCGTGACGCAGTGTCTTGCCCGCGTTCTCGCCCCGTTCAATCTTCGAAACAATCCCACTCTCAGCCAATACGACATTAAGTTGCCTGCCTTCATGCTGACCGGAAATACTGTAGGTCACCACCAAGTCAGTCTTCGTCGACTTCGCTGCATTGAGTTCAATTGAGATCCCGACCGCTGCCTGCTCTTCCAGGAATTTCTCCATCTGTGCAATGATCTTGTCGAAATTATTACCGTGACTGACTTTCTTTAGATAGCGTCCATTAACGGCGGCGCTCGGTGATGAGTAGTCACCCCCGATTACCTTGTAGTTCTCAAGACGCTTCGCAAATTTCCACAGCCCGAAACCGTCACTCCACCATGGAACATGCGTTGCCAACGGGAGAACGTTGCGCCCCGATTCTTTTTCGCTCGCTATCAATTCATTCAATGCCGCCTCGGCAGGTGGACAGAAGGAGCATCCTTCAGAAGAGAACAGTTCCACAACCGCAAATGGCGGCTGATTTCTTTCGGCGGCGTTCATAATGCGCATCATAGATCCTCCGACACATCGAAGGTCCCTTTGTCACCATCGCTGCTGATCCAATGCCCGTCAAGATCCAGAGCTGAAATGTCGCCCCGCTTCGTTTTAGAGCTGGGTCGGATGAGTCCAGCTACGCTGCTGCCAACTTTCAGGATTGCGCGACATTCACATGTATATATTTTGCGGAGGCAGGTCCAGTGATCACCGCTCACTAATCATTGCATGCGGCCATTTATCTGGCATAGTCTTGAAAGGAAATATTTCAACACCGCCGGCAGCGCTGACCTGGCGCTGGATCTCCTGCGCAGGGCCAACGAAAGTCTTGCGGAATTCGCCATCCCCGATAACTCGACGGGCCGCAGCATTAACCTTCTCAAGTGGCATCGTCTCGTAAGCATGCCAATCCTGCTCAAGCGCATCCTGGTCAAGACCCGCACGAATGCCTGCAGCAACCCAGTCCAAGATGGCCGAAGGTGAGGTCAAACGCAGCGGCAGCGCGCCGTACAAATTCCCTCGTGCCGTTTTCAGTTCGTCCTCTGTGAAGCCCTGTTCGACAATCTCTTTCAATGTCTGATCAACAATCCCAAGCATTTCGCCCAGGCGCTCGACTTTCGTGAAACTCGATATCTTGAAGGGCGTTTCCAGCCGCTGTTCCTGGAGCCTGGAATGAATACCATAGGTCCCGCCAGCCTCTTCGCGCACCTTGTCCATCAAGCGGGATTCGAAAGCACCGCCACCAGTCATATAGTTGGCCAACCTCAAGGCAATGCGATCGGGATCGCCCGCACAAATGCCGCGCCTACTCAGTGTGAAAAAGACCTGGTCGACCTTGCGATTGTCCGCTATCCAGATCCGCGCGGCAGAAGGTTTCGGTTCAGGAGCATCATCAACCGGTATCGTTATCTCTCGTAATGCGCCAACAAGCTCACTCAAGTACTTGAAGCCATCTTCTGAGTCAATATCGCCACCGATCATCCCACATGTTCCATTTTGTTTCTGCAACACCTGCCCGGCAACGGCAACCCCCTGCTCAAGAGTCGCTTTCGCCAGTGCCTTCTCAAAAGGCGCATGTGCCAGAGGATGGCTGTAACCCAGGCTTTGCACTGCCGATAGATGGTTCGACACAGAACTCGGTTGCGCCCAATGTTCCCTCAGGGATGCTCGCATCGTCTTGACGATCTGCTTCCATTCACTGCGAGGCAGGCCCGGTTCTTCTATAGCTCTCCTGGTGAGATTGCACAGTTCCCCCAGGTTTTCTGAAAGACAGCTAAAGCGGATGGTGGAGTAATCTGGGCCTGAATCAAATTCGATCTCTGCGGCGAGTTTCTCGGTGATCCGGCGCCATTCCATCGGTGTCGTGCCAACAGGCCCCTCACCCACCAGGTCTGTCGCGAGTGCCGCCAACCCCGGACGATCGAGAGGGTTATAAAGGTTCCCACCCGGAATACGCAGGAGCACCGAGACCACTGGCACATCGCGCCGTTCATGACACAGGAGAACGGTTCCATCATCTTTCCGCAGATATTCAGCTTTTGGTAAAGAATTACTCATTTCTGCACGGCCTTCATCGCCAATCCTACAAGTGGCATGTACCATTTCTGGTTTTCAGGAATCACGCTCAATTCCAGGGTGTTCTCCGTCACAAACAACTCCCGCGCCAGATTCTGAACACGAGCGGGTGTCACCTCGGCCAGGTCCACCATCCTCGTCTCGTATTTCCGGTAATCTCCTTCATGCAACTCTGCTTCGCCAAATTGTAGCATCTGAAAATTCGATGAATACGATTCGAAAGCAAAACGTTTCTTGAACCGCCGCAACTTCTCTTCGAACAATGCTTCGTCTGGACCTTCTTCCGCCAGCTGACTGCATATGTCGCGGATGACGGCATGGCGCGGCTCGAATTTGCCGGGTGGCAGGAATGCGCCAAAAAATACGAGTGCCCCACCGTGCAACAGATTGTAGTTCATCCCCCCCGCCTCGACACAAAGACGCTTCTTCTTGACCAGCGTTTCTCGAATAGGCGAAGCCTCACCATCCGCCAACAGGGCACACAACAGGTTCAACGCCGTGTGGTCTACCTTGTCCGATGACGGCAGTGTATGTGCCCGCGCCAGAACCGGGACCTCAATCGAGACCCGCTCGATTTGATCGCCGGTGGGCAGACGGAAAGGGGCGACGGCCCTGGGGACGGACAGCCCTTCAGGATCCGACCATTCACCGAAATACTGTTCCGCAAGCTTCTTCACTTCGTCGATATCCACGTCGCCGCAAACCACGACAAAAGTGTTTCCCGGCCGGTACAGCTGCCGATAGAAGGTGGCCAGATCATCAAATCGACATGACTCCACGTTATCGAAATGACCCAGCGGATCGAGTGCATAGGGATGTTCCCCGCCCAGCGCCCGCAACAGGCGTCGGAAAGCGCGCGACATCGGCTGATTCTCATAGACCCTGATTTCTTCCAGGACGACCTTTTTTTCGATCTCAATGCTCTCAGGATCAAGCTTCAACCGCATGAAACGATCTGATTCCAGCTCAAACATCTCTGCCAGCGCGTGGCTGGGGAAACTTTCGTGATAGACAGTCATGTCGAAACTGGTAAACGCGTTGCAGCTGCCGCCTTTCAGCGAAATGCGCTTCGTGTGTTCTTTGGGTGCGAAGTTTTCCGAGCCGCGAAACATGAGGTGCTCAAGGAAATGGGCCATGCCACGACAATCATCCGGTTCATCACAGACTCCCGCCCGGACCCACAGTCCCAACGTTGCCACCGGTGCAGCATGATCCTCAGCTACGACGAAACGAAGGCCATTGGAAAGGTCAAAACTGGTGGCTGCTGCACGTGTCATGGAAGGCATCATACACAGAGTCCAGCATCCCGTCAAACGCTGCAATCACATGAGGTCGCTGATGCACTTCCCTGGAAAGTAGTAGCCCGGATCAACCATCTCTCATAAAGGGTCACATCTGCCTCTCTCTGACAGTGCTTGCGCCTTGCAACAAATCTGCAGGACCCCGATGATGCCCGCGAACTCTACGCCACGCTCAATACAGCACTCTCGTGCCGCTCTATCGTCCGCCACCACGACGCCATTGTGTTCCCTGGCGAAGGCTATGCATGATGCTTCTCCGAACGCGAGGATACCATGCCGCGATCGCCTGCCTTGAACCATACCGATCAGTCGAAAGGCTTGACGCAGCTAGGGCGGGACAGGCACTCTTCTGCATATGGGTATCTGCGAGAAGCTTGGTGACGATTACGATCGCATGATCGACTGGCCTGCGCGATTGCGGCGCGACCTACCGGTTGTGCGGCAACTTCTGGATGATAGCGAAGCACGCACCGTGCTCGATGCCGGTTGTGCCACTGGAGTCTACACGCTGGCACTGGCTGAAATCGGATACACGATCGTCGGATTGGATCCCAGCAGTTCGATGCTGGCAGTTGCCGAAGCAAATATCGGCACAGTCCCCGCGCGGTTCGTCACAGGCTTCCTTTCGGAAGCCGATCAGAAGGCCGGCACGAATTTTGATGCAGCCCTTGTTCTGGGGAACACGCTCTCCTACATTCTCAAGGAGAAAGAGCTGTCCGCCAGCCTCACAGCGCTCTACCGCGCACTTCTGCCCGGCGGTCTGCTTTGCCTGCAAATCCGAAACATTGAAGCACAGGGCGGACAAGAAGTTATCCTTCCCGGCAAAGACCTGGGCAACGATCGCAGCATCGAGCGCACACTCACGCCGATCGAGGGAGGACTCTACGAGCTGAAACTGTGGCGCGTCACAAGCGATGTTACAGAGGAAATCGGAATAGAGACCTTGCGGGGCTGGACGTCCGATCAACTGACCAATGGCCTGCGAGAAGCCGGGTTCTCAACAATCGAAGTCCTCGGCAACCTGAAGGGCGATCTTTTCATGCCAATGGCGTCAACCGATATCGTAATGCGAGCGATCAAGTGAAACTCGCGATGACCGGCAAGCCGATCAGCCTTAAACACAACATCCTGAACAAACACGAAGCGCTAATGTCACAACCAGAAGACAATTTGCGGTAGGTATTAACAATGGTGAAACCGTACCGACTCAGTAACAACCCGATGTTTCGCCCACCCGGCGAGGCCGACAGCCTTATCCTGCAAGTAGACGAGGGTTGTCCGCATAACCGTTGCACTTTCTGCGGCATGTACCGGATGAAACGGTACAGAAGATTGCCAGTCGAAGAAATACAGGCCCTCGTCGAAGATGAATGCAGGAACTGGCCCATGGCAAACCGCATCTTTCTTGCCGACGGCGATGTCATGCTGCGTCCCTTCGAGCAACTGAAGGACATCCTTACGATCCTCAACAAACGCTTCCCGCGTCTCGCACGCATCGGAGTTTACGCGAACGGCAGCTCCATAGCTGCAAAATCAGACGAGGAACTCCGCACATTGCGATCACTGAAACTTCATACTCTTTACATGGGGCTCGAAAGTGGTGATGAAGAGATCCTGAAACGATGCAACAAGGGCGAGACTGCCGATAAAATGGTAGATGCGGCCAGGCGAGCCCAGGACTGTCGGTTACGCATATCCGTTATGATCCTTATCGGGCTTGGCGGGCAGGAACACAGCATCGAGCATGCTCGCCATACAGCAGAAACAGTTAACCGCATGCAGCCCAGACTTCTGTCCGCGCTACGCGTGATCCCTGTTGAAGGGACAGAATTGAATGCCGAGATTCTCAACGGCCAGTTCCGTCAACTGACAGAGGATGAAGCGATTAAGGAACTCATAGATCTTATCTCTCAATTGGAAATGAAAAGCACCGTGTTCCGAGCGAATCATCGGTCGAACGTTGTCCCACTGGAAGGCAGGTTGCCGCACGATAAAGAACAATTGCTGGCCCAGCTCAGATCAGCACTATAGGAGCACAACTTCTCGACATTCCCAGTAGTGTAATATTATTCATCCGTGTGCAAAACGGTGCCGTGTAGGGCTGGAAGCAAGGAAACAGGTGGGAAAACTCATCCGGTTCGGGCTGGATATTGCATTCCTGTTCATTCTCCATGGCAAAACCTTCCTGTTGTGATAATCTTGCAGAGATCGTGATGCTATGTGAGGCACTGTGTTTTGCCAATGAAATCAGGGCAGATAAATACTCTTACAGTACGGGTTTGACAAGCTTCGACACAAACTAGTCTCCGAAAGACGGCTTCTTTTATGCCCATATTTCCTCTATAACCTTATCACCATGATCGATTTTAGAGATGTATCAATAGCCTTCGCAGGCCAGCAGGTGCTTGCCGGCGCTTCATTCCATGTCCGGTCGGGTGATCGCGTTGGGATCACAGGCCCCAACGGCTCGGGCAAAAGCACCATCTTCGCGCTGATTAACCAGGAATACGGCGCTGACGAGGGCAGCATCTCACTCCCCGGCGATCTCAAGATCGGCTACCTGCACCAGCATATCAGCCCGAAACAAACCGATGACACGCTTCTTGACTACGTTGAAGATGCATTGCCGACTGTCCGCCGAATCCAGCACGAAATCGCCGAACTTGACGCAAGTATGTCTACTTCCGCCAACAAAGACAGGGACTGCACCTTGAAGCGACTGGGTGAACTGCAAACGGAATTCGAACATCTTGGCGGTTACGAACTGAGCACGCGTGCACAAACAGCTCTAAGTGGGCTTGGTTTCAGAACAGAAGCTTTCAATGAACCATTCAGCAACTTCAGTGGCGGCTGGCAAATGCGCGCCGAGCTGGCCAGAGCAATGGTGGCACGCCCAGACCTCCTCATGCTGGATGAACCCACCAACTTCCTCGACATCCCCGCAGTGGAATGGCTCCGCCGTTTCCTCGAGGATTACAAAGGGACTCTAATGCTTGTTTCGCATGACAGGTACCTCCTCCGATCGCTGACAAATGTAACATTGGAATTGGCGCTGAGTGGCGTTACCCAGTATGCAGGCAATTACGATTACTACATCGCCGAGCGGCAAAGACGGCACGACCAACTCCACGCCGCGAAAGCGAACCAAGACCGTGTCCGCGCACAGACGCAAAGATTCATCGAACGTTTCCGCTCCAAGAACACGAAGGCATCACAAGTGCAGAGCCGCATCAAGATGTTGGAAAAGATGGAAATAATAGCAGTGCCAGAGATCACAGCAAGAGCGCCTAACATCCGGGTGGCAAAGCCACCACGCAGTGGGCAGGAAGTGATGCGCCTGGATAATGCAGGTATTACCTATGATGGTGAAAACTGGGTTCTGCGCGGAATTGATCTTCAGATTCAGAAAGGCGAGAAAACCGCCCTGATCGGAATGAATGGTATGGGGAAAACAACGCTGCTACGTGCACTGGCCGGACAGTTGCCACTGAATGAAGGCAAGCGCGTGACGGGTCATAATGTAATAATCGGTTACCAGTCCCAGAATTTTGCGGAATCAATGAACCCGGAACAAACAGTGCTGGCAACAGCACGTGCGGCAGCAACGGGCCACAATGAACGCCAGGTGCGCAGCCTGCTCGGCAGCTTCTTCTTTTCCGGCGATGCCGTTGACAAGCCTGTATCGGTACTGAGCGGTGGCGAAAAGATGCGACTGGCATTCGCGCGACTTCTTCTTAATCCACCAAACTTAATACTGCTGGATGAACCAACAACCCACCTGGATCTTGCTTCGCGCGAAACACTCGAGAAAGCACTCGAAGCTTACGAAGGCACATTACTGCTGGTAAGCCACGACGTCGAGTTCGTCAGAGAAGTGGCTACATCGGTGATCGCCATGGCGCCACCAACAGTACAACGCTTCCCCGGTGGCTATGACTACTATCGAGAGAAGACGTCCGAGCTGCCTGAACAGACAAAGAGCGCCGCCAGCACGAAGATTACTGCCGACAAGAAGACGAGGCGAAAACTGAGGACTCAACAGCGCGAGGAACTCAAGAAACTCATGCAGCCGCTACGAGCCAAGGTGTGCCGGTGGGAAAAGGAAGTTGACCAGCTTGAGAAGGAACAGATCGAATTAACAGCGCAACTGGCTGACGAGCAGGCAGATTTCGCATCGCTCAATCGACGCTTGAACCAGGTGCATTACGAGATTCAGATAGCAACCGAAGCATGGGAGAGAGCTGCCATGGAACTGGAGGAGCTGAAGTAATCAGTTATGGATGAAACAGCACTAAAGAAATACGGGGTGATGCTCAAGGAACTGGAATCAACTCTGCGCGCTGAGATCGAAAAAACAGTTGACGACTCCGCACCACTGGCGGTTGATGGGAGGATGGGCCGAATATCGCGCGGCGACGCGATGCAAGTACAACAGATGGCACTTGAAATGAAACGCCGGCGAGATATTCGCCTTCAACAGATACGGACAGCGCTCCAAAGAATTGAGCAAGACACCTACGGCCTCTGCGCCAGGTGCCGTAATCCCATCGGCGCCGCACGCCTCGAAGCATTCCCGGACGCGATAAATTGCGTCAACTGTGCGTGATCATCCATCCTTTGCACTCGGGGACCTGGCTTTCTGGTCGAGCTTCTCCTCCCTGCCGTAGCATCACCCGGTGCCTCTATTCCACATGCCGTCGCTGCCGATAAATCGACGGAGCGATACCCGTGATCTTCTTGAAGACACGCGAGAAGTAGAAAGCGTCTTTGAAGCCCATCATATCGGCGATATGCTGAACAGTAGCATCACTTTGTTTCAGCAGAGACTGTGCCCTGTGTACACGTCGTTGCATGATATAGGTCATCGGCGACATTCCAAAAGTCTCTGTGAAAAGATTAGAGAAGTACGTTGGATGCAGATGGATCAATCCTGCGAGCTCTTTCAATCGCAGGGGCATATGAATACGTTGCTCAATGTACCCGAAGACCGGCTCAAACCGCTGCGCATCTCCACCATATACGGTTGAGTTCTTGCTGCTAGCTGCAAAGCGGGCGAGAAACAAACGCAGACAAGCATCGGCCTGCAGAATGCCACCCGGCGATTCGGTGTCCGCTGCAAGAACCATCTGCCAGATCCGCTCAACTTCCGGTTCATCCTGAACTCTCATCCTGAACGGCCAGAGCAGATATTCAAACGGTTCCATACACCCAGATACAGTTGCTTTATAATGAATGTAGGACAGCTCCATTTCTTCTATGCAGCGATATCTTGATGGCGTGAAAGCGGGAATCGAGTAAAGAAAGCCCGGCTCCATTGCCATCGTCTGTCCGTGATGGCGAATCCATGCTCTACCAGACCGCAGTAGATAGATCCTACCAAACGGGTCGTTGTGAAGATTGGTGCCATCATTCGCCCAATCCCGTCCGAATCTGCCCCTGCGCGAAGTTATGACTTTCGTCCTGAGTGTTTCCAGACTTTCCGTGGATTTCATCTGTAAATACTACAGTATTATCTGTGCTAAGTCTATTCCCTTTCCCCAGTGTTTACAGGAACATATTCATGAATCTGAATAACCCTATCTGTAATTCATCTTGTCTGGAGGTAAGATATGGCAACTGACAGGTATTTGACCCTGATGGGCATGGGCCCGAAAAAAATCATACATTGGGAGCATTGGTCGAACCCGGACGCCGAAACGTATCTGACAGGCATCGACCATTATGATCATCCCCGCGAATGCAGATTGAAACTCAAGGAACTGTATCCGCAACTGGGTAGTCTCTCTATCCCAAAAAACGACAAGCCAAAGGCAAGACCTGAAGAGCAGAAAAACAAGGGCAAAGGCCGCTGGGGTGACTCAATGCGCGACCGCTGGCAACAGCAGGATGCGAGCCAGAGGTTCAAGGACATTGATGAGATGCTGAAATTCAGCCCTCTCGAACAGGGCGATTTCAGCGACTGGAATGTCGTGGTAGATGGCGATTTCAGCAGTGAAGAAGTGATCTACGAACGCTACCGCAAAAACTACCCGAAAGAATGGCGAGACAAGGCGCCTGACGGTGGCGATGCAGGGGCAGGCTTCTACAATACAATGTTCATGTGGCCACTTCTTACTTTCGGATACGAGAATTTCCTCAACATCTGCCTCGAACCGGAATTCGAACGTATTATGGACGAGTTCGCCGAGATCAATCGTAGAGTCTTCAAAGCTTTTGCACGGCTCCCCATCAACTTCGTGACCTGCCATGATGACATTGTTCTTGCGAATGGCCCGGTCTGCAGTCCCTCCTGGATGCACAAATACATCTTCCCCCGCTACGAGGAGTACTGGGGAATTCTCAAAGACGCAGGCAAGGAAGTGATCTTCATGGTTGACGGTTGCGTTGATGTCTATGTCGATGACGTTATGGCCTGCGGTGCATGCGGCATCATCAGTGAACCTTTCACCGACTACAAAGCCATCGCGCGTAAAT
>JAUXFM010000023.1 GCA_030622955.1 Lentisphaerales bacterium | reverse complement strand
GCCGTTTTGGCTACTGCATTGCGTATGCTCTGTGTCAGGCTGCATCGGAATAGCCCTGCTATTCCTGTTTCGCCTTCCTTGATCATGCACAATTCGCAACGCCCCTCCGGCTACAGTATTTCTTCAACCGCTCTAGTAGAAACGAAGAACAGTTGCCGGGTTGTTCGTTGTTAAGTTATTGCTGTCCCTACCCAATATGATCCACCGCTGGCGAATATATCTGTTGCTCTTTGTCTTTGTGTCTTCCCTGAAACCTGTACACTGAGACCTCATCCCTCTCTTCCTCTTGACACTCGACCTTCGACGCTCGACACTCTTATTCTATGAAAGAAGCGATGTTCTGGGAGGCGATTGAAAATGGGCAGGTCAAATGCGGTCTGTGTCATCATCAATGCATTCTCAAGGACGGCAAGCGGGGTATTTGCGGAGTGCGCGAGAACCAGGGCGGCGTGCTCATGTCGCTTGTCTACGGCAGTGCGATCTCCCAGGCAGTCGATCCGATAGAGAAGAAGCCGCTCCATCATTTCCTGCCAGGCTCAACATCGCTGTCCATTGCAACAGTAGGATGCAACTTCCGCTGTCTCCATTGTCAGAACTACAGCATCTCACATATCCCCAACCGGGGGATTCTCGACGAGGGCCATTCGATCCCACCGGAACGGATTGTCCAGTCGGCGGTTCGATACAACTGCGCGAGTATCTCCTACACTTACACGGAACCAACGGTCTTTTACGAGTACGCCTATGAAATCGCGAAGCTGGCTTCTGAAAAAGGGATCAAGAACGTGTTCGTGACAAACGGATATACAACAGCTGAAGCGCTCAAAGAGATTAAGCCATACCTGCACGCTGCAAATGTCGACCTGAAATTCTTTGACGATGCCAAGTATCAGGAACTGTGCGGCGCGAAATTGGATGGCGTACTAGAGACGATCCGAACCTATCACGAACTGGGGATATGGATCGAACTTACGACATTGATCATCCCGGGGCACAACGACGACGATGAACAACTCAAAGCCATCGCCGGCTTCATTGCAGAGCTTGACAGGAATATCCCATGGCATGTGACGGCCTTTCGTCCGATGCATAGGATGCAGGATCGACCGTCGACACCCACTGCCACGCTTGAACATGCGAGAAAGCTGGGGGTGGATGCAGGGCTCAAGTACGTCTATGTCGGCAATGCGCCCAGCAGTGAAGGCGAGGCGACATGGTGTCCATCCTGCGGCGCAGCAGTAATCAAGCGCAGTGGATTCACATCCGACAAGCACAAGCTGACCAACGGCGCATGCGCCGCTTGCGGTGCTCCCATCGCCGGGGTATGGGCGTAAGCTGCCCCTGCCAATAGAAATGTCCAACGGCTATTAGGCAGAAACGCTTAAAATCATAAGCACACCAGGGTTTTGTAATGTGCTAATTGCTCCCAAAGAGTATAGTGTTTCGATCAGGAACTTGAGCAACTAAGGTCGGGTGTCCGACAGAAAGGTGAGGGATGAGAAGAATCATATTGATTGTTGGGTTGCTGGCAGTAGGACTGGCAATGGGTGGATGCATCAATTCTGAAACGGAGGTGGGCGTGAACCCGGACGGCAGCGGCACCGTAACGGAAACGGTCTACATGAGCGCAATGATGCAGGAGATGATGCAGCAGATGATGCAGCAGATGGCGGCAGGGTTCGGCGGAGACGCTAATGCAAAACCATCAGCCGAACAGCCTCTTGACCTTGCAAAATTCAAGAAGACAGCAAAGACAATGGGTGAAGGCGTGACATTTGTTTCCGCCAAGCGGGTAACAAATGCCAAGGGCGACAAGGGTGAGTGCGTAGTCTATAAGTTCACCGATATCACCAAGCTCAAGATCAACTCAACACCGAATTCGCCGGAGCAACCGGGTGCCGCACAAGCGGGTGAAGAGAAACAGATCAAGTTCGGGTTCGTGAAAGGTGCAACACCCAAGCTCATCATTAACTTCCCGAAGAAGGAGCAGGCTGAGTCCATTGACACGACGGCAACAGGGAAGAACGTACCCGACGTTTCCCCGCCTGCGAAGAAGCCGACCCCACAGGAGATGGCCGAATTCAAGAAGATGTTCGGTGGTTTCGGCATGTCGGTGAAGATCAAGGTGAATGGCAACATTGTAAAAACCAACGCCAAGCACGTCAAGAAGGGCGCAAGATGCTCTACCATAACGCTGATTGACGTCAACATGGATGAGGTCATTGATAAGATGGAAGATCCGGCGCAGCTTGCTGAGTTCATGGCCATGATGCAAGCGAAAGAGATGGACATGGCTCGCAACAAGCCTGCCGAAATTCCCGGCATGAAGTTCGAGTCTTCCGAAAAGGTCGAGATTCAGTTCAAGTAGATTTCAACAGTTTGTGCGGCAGGGGACACCCGTTCCTCTGCCGCACGGATCATGCGCCCCGCATATTGGCCAGAACCCAGACCTTCTGCATCCTAATCTTACTCATAATCGGATGAACACGAGGAGGGAGCTTGAGATCAGGATTTGGGTCAGACACGCTTCCCTTCCCTGCGTAGGAACGCAAGCAATCCGATCATCGCGATGACGCCCAATCCTGCAAGCGGTCCCCAAATCCCCATAGGCTTCTCACTGAAGAGATCAATATAGAGCCCACCAAGTGCCGGACCCGTGCCCCAGCAGAGTGATTCACACAGTCCGAACAGTCCGAGATATCTACCGACACGGTCTTTAGGCGCCATGTTAGCTGCAATAGCACTGATCGTGGGCGTGAAGATGATCTCTGCCAGCGTGATAATGACCATCGAGCCGAGCATGTAGGAATATGCATACATGTAGGATCCAAACCTTGCGCCCAGGCCCGGTGCGAACGACAATGAAAAATAGCCAACGATGTAAAGCAAGCAACCAATGGCAATGCTCACCTTCTTGTTGCGACGAGAGAGGAACATGGTAAGCGGCCATTGCAGGAACACCACCATGGTGCTGTTGAGCGCAAAAATATAGCCCAGAAGGTTCTTGGGAATACCTGCACACTCTTTGGCGAATACAGAGATGGTGGTTATCTGCTGACCCACTAGCAGGAACATGATAAAAGCAAAGAAACAGAACGTGGCAAAGCGCCTGTCCCGCATAGGCTCCAGCATGTCTTTAGGATGGAACGTTGCAGCCGGCCGGTGCGTGGCCGTTTCCGTCAGGTTGACTAGGATCAGAATCAAACCCAGAATAGCGGCAAAAGCGGGCATTATGAAAACCCAGAAATAGCCAAAACCGATCAGCGCGCTGCCAAGTGCAGTGCCCGCACCCCAGCCAGTATTCCACCCGATTCTTAGCAATCCAAACGCCTTGGTCCGATTGTGCGCAGGAACTGTGTCGGTCACAATAGCCGGAATGACCGGCTGCGCGAAGGATCCAATGAATCGTGTCACAACATACAGAATTATGACCACGGCCGCTCCGACATGGTAACGTATGCTGAACGCCAGCGCGCAGAAGGAGATCGCACGAAGGAGCATGGAGATCTTCATGACAGGCAGACGTCCGAACCGATCTGCCGCTTCTCCACCAATTATCTGGCCGACCGCGCCCAACACCGATGCGAGTAACCAGACGAGCCCAACATGTGCCATGGAAATCCCGAGTTCGTCGTTCAGGTATATCGCGGTGAATGGTGCACCCACACCCAGCCCTATAGCAAAGATCAATCGAACCGTGGCAAGAGTCCACAGTCGTTTATCGAATTGCTTGAGTTCCGAGATGATGCCCATGCCTGATAGATAGCAGGATTAAGGAGTTCTACCAATAGACAAAATGGCCATGCGAATACATTGGGCGAGCATGCTTGCCCGGGCAGAAGGCGATAGTCGGATGAACACACTGAGGAATCGGGGTTAGAATTGGAGTCTGGGGGAGGCTGGGCTGCGCGAAGAGATTTGCCGACATTTTTTCATGCACTGTGCAGTCCTGGTCTTCTCGTTCTTCCTCCGTACCTCTGTGGTGCAATCCGAAATCAGATCAGTCGTATTTGCGTATGACGGTACGAACAACGCCAGCGATCTCGAGGGAATGCTCAGGGCGGATCGGCTTGTACTTCTTATTGGCAGGCTCCAGCCAGATGTTTCTGCCCTTCTTGACGAAATATTTCATCGTCCAATCTCCATCCACCTGTGCGATGACTATATGCCCCGTCTTTGGCTGCGCCCCACGTTCGACCAGCACGATGTCGCCGGGATGAATCCCAGCATCAATCATGGAATTGCCCGATACCTTGAGCATGAATGTCGCCTCGGGCTTCTTTATCAGGAATTCGTCAAGGCTGAGCGTATCAATGAGTTCCTCTTCCGCAGGAGATGGAAAACCTGCCTCAACAAAGCCGAGCAACCTTATCGAGCCAATCAATTTGGCCGTGGCCGCCAGCTTGCCGTGTTTTCGCGTGATATAACCGTGCTCCTCGAGCTTCTGGAGCAGACCGAACACGGCATTCTTCGAGCGGTACCCGAAGAGCTTGAGCATTTCCTTGTAGCCCGGCATCCTGCGCTCCGCCTGCTGAAACAGCCTAAGCTTACGCACCTTCTCCTGGATATTTGTTTTGCGTGGCATACGTAGGCTCAAATCCTAATTCAGGCAATACGATAACGGAACCATGGTTCAGAATGCAAGAGGAAAGATTCTTGGTCATGCTTGCCGTTGCGCTGTCGGCCTGTCCGAACCTGGCAGTTGTGGGATGCGAGTTGAAAATTGCATACGCAATGCAGTAGCCAAAACGGCTACAGTATTTGTGAAACTGCTCTAGGGAATCTTCTTTTCCCAGCTCTCTATCTTCTCTTTCGAGAGTGGATCTGCGGTCTGTGGCGGAAGTTTCCCTGCTGTCACCCGTAACCGCGCAGCATAGGGTGCCCGGGCGAAAAGGGCTGAGGATTCGCCATTCCATACCAGCTTGAACCCGGCTGCGCGGAGATCGTTCAGCACCAGGGCCAGCCGGGTTTTGTCGATCATCACGAAGTGGGTCTCATGCTCGTTGACGAGTCGATGCCAGTCTTTGCCGATCCGCCTGAAGAAATTGTGGTTCTTCAGGAACGTCTCTTCCGGATATGCTGTTTCATATCTGCCATCCATTGAGACCTTGACGTTCGGGTAGAGCCGCCAGGCAGTGTAACTGCCCCAGCGAAATGGCACGGCGACATTACCTTCGACGCCCGCCTGTTGCAGGATATCGACTTCGCGCACCGGGTAGAATCCGACCGGGGCCAGGACCTGTAACGATGCGCCCGGCAGCACGAATCCTGCCGTCAGAGCCGTCAGCGATGCCATCAGGACGAATATGCAGACGGCAGGCACTGAAGAACTGCGTGCGGCCGGGGCGAATCTGCGAACCGTTCCGGTGATGAATGGCGCCAGAAACATCATGCAGGCAATGCCGAAGAATGGCGCGTGTCGCCGGTGTCGCCAGCCAAGATATGCCGTCAGAGCCATAAGAAACAAGCCCATCCAGTCGCGCTTCTTCCCATCCGTTTTCCAGCCTAGGAGGATGACAATGATGGCGAGAATGCAAAGGATTCTGAATCCCATAAAAAGGTCGTTCTCCCAGAGGGGCATCGGGTGCCATTCGGTGATGTCGGGGCGCTTCTGGAGCAGTGCGGGAACCAGGTAGATCCAGTATTTCAACCCGTAAGGATTGATGAATGTTGCCAGGAACGAAAGCATGACAGTAATGATCATCGTCCGCGGATGCTGTCTCAGGAGCATCGAGTAAACTGCGAAAAGCCCCATGACCCCGAGGCCTGCAACGAAACCGCCGTGTACGTTTGCCCACACGAGCATCACGACCGGCCCGGCAATCATGGGCCACTTGTGGCCACTCCTGGCCTTGTCCAGCAGGAAGATATCCGCCGCAAAAAAGAAATAGGTAAACACATGACTTCGCACGACCGGTACGAACCCCGGTAGGATTGTCAGCGCAGAGAGAATGGCGAGAAGGATGATAGTGGGCCAATGGCAGATCCGTCTAAAGCCATAGAACAGGGCAATTGCAATTGTGCCCAGTGCCATGAGGACCTTCAACATCATCAGTGAACCCGAACCAAACCATGTTGTAAGGGAATAAAAAGCAAGTCCAGCGCCCCATTCGTGATCGATCCATTCGGGAAGAACGGGTGTATAGGCGAGAAAATCGACTTCCGCGACAGATCCGCCGTGGAATGCGCATGCGCCGGCAACGAGTCGTGCCCACATGTCGCCGTCAGCGATATTGTGATGCAGGAGTATTACGACATACGAGAAGATTCCGAGCACCAACGTCAGCAGCGTCAGTATCTGTTCATTACTGAATCGAGAGGTGGTATTGCGTATCATGTTCTAGGTGAACCCGAGCAGAGCCAAAGGCCTTCTCTTCTTTTCGGCCGTTGATCCATGGCTGAAGATAATCCTTTTATCTACCTCAACGCCTTTTGAATTGTTCCTTCCCCTTGCCGCCGACTTCAGCGACCACGTTTTCTTCGTCCAGAATTTCGACGAGAGGTTACCCATACATCTTTCCCATAAGTCGGGGGAATGGGATGGTTTCGCGGACATGTTTGATCCCGCAAATCCAGGCCAGCATACGCTCTATGCCCAGTCCGAATCCACCATGCGGCACTGATCCATAGCGGCGCAGATCGAGATACCAGGAGTAATCCCCGGGATCGAGGTCCTTCGACTTGATGCTCTCCATAAGGACATCTATATCGTCTTCTCGCTGGCTGCCTCCGATGACCTCGCCATAGCCTTCAGGCGCAAACATGTCGACGTTTCTCACAAGCCTCGGATCGTCCTTTGAAACCTTCATGTAGAAAGCCTTCACCTGGCGGGGATAGTCGGTAACGAACAGGGGCTTATCATATTGCTTTGAAATAATGGTCTCGTCGCTGCCGCCCAGGTCTTTCCCCCACTCGAATGACTGCGCCAGCTTGATATGCTCAGGCCGCGAAGCCAAATCCTGTTCCAGTTCATGGATGGCCTCCCTGACCTCATGGATCTGCATGTTCAGCTTGTCTTTCTGGAACTGCTTCTTCACCGTCTCAAGCTTCTTCTCAAGCGCTGCCAACTCTTCGACCTTGCCCTGCAAAACCCCCTTCTCACGCTCAAGCTCTTTTTCCAGCCACAGCTTCGTCTTCTCACTGCGTAGGTTATCCATAGCTTCCTGGTAAGTGATGCGCGGGAAAGGCTTCTCAATCTTTCTGAGCGGCTCGATATCACGTCCCAGAACTGCAAGATCCTCCTCATGCTCTGCCAGCACAGTCTGCACCACGTGACAGGTCAATCCCTCAGCTAGCTCGATCACTTCATCAAGCTCCGCAAAGGCTATCTCAGGTTCCAGCATCCAAAACTCGGTAAGGTGCCTACGTGTCTTCGATTTCTCAGCCCTGAACGTAGGCCCGAAACAATAGACTTTCCTCAATGCCATACAGGCGGTCTCAACATGAAGCTGTCCGGTCTGTGCGAGATATGCCTGCTCACCGAAATAATCCACAGGAAACAACGTCTGAGCATCCTCACCCGCACCCTGGGTCAGGATCGGTGTATCGATCAGCGTAAATCCTTTATTATCAAGATAGTTACGACATGCATTGATCGCCTTGTGGCGGATCCGAAGTATCGCCGTAGGCCGCTTCGAACGGAACCAGAGATGCCTGTGATTCATCAGGAAATCGATGCCGTGCGCTTTGCGGGTTATCGGATACTCCTCAGCTTTGTGGATCACTTTCAGACCGGTTACGGACATCTCGTAGCCGCCCGGTGCCCGGTCATCTGCCCGTATTTCACCAGTCACTTCCAACGAGGATTCCTGGGGCAATTCACGCGCTAACGCGAATGCGTCGTCCACGGATGCTTCTACGATGCACTGGCAGATACCGGTCCCGTCCCGTAGCAGCATGAAAACGATCTTGCCGCCGCTACGCTTGCTGTATAGCCAGCCACGGAGTGTGACGGACTGACCGGGGAAGTTCTTCAGCTCAGAGATAACAGTCGCACTATCCAGCACCGGATCCCTCATCCATTATTCTCCTGTTTTCTCAATCTGTTGAACGGTAAGCTTCTCCTTCTTCAGCAGCTCCACAATACCGGTCTTGCCGACAAGGTGTGCGCTGCCCACGACCACGAAGTAGGTTTTATCAGTCTTGAGATAGCCATTGATCTTCTCGGTCATTGCGCCGTTCCGCTCGGTGAAGATCTTGTCGTAGTAAGGCTTGAGTCGTGGCTCTTCAGCGAGGCTTTCTTCAACGGTTTCCGCCATCTTTTCGCCTTCGCCGGCCTTCCAGGCTTTGGCCAGTTCTGCCATGAGCTCACCGACCTTATCCAGTTTCTTGACCGTTTCGTACAGGAAGAGCTCCTGCTGTTCCGCATCGCCGAACGAAAGTGTTTCGACTTGTCCCTCCAGCGTCTCGAGCTGAAGAATCTCTTTGCCGCTCTTCAGGGCTTTCATCTGAAAATGCTTGTCGATACCCATTTCGGGCGTGAACCCGTGCTTTTTATACTCAAGTACAACGAGTATTACGCTCAGATACCAGGGTTTCAGCTTCTCAAGAAGCGCAAGGGACATCCCGCGTGCTTCGAGTCTTGCCTTCAGCTCTTTCAGCGTCTTCTCGCCCATTTTGGAGCTGAGCGTTTCATTGCCTTGGTACAACCCTTTCTCAGCAAAGAGTTGCTGGGCTTTCATTTCGACCTCTGGCGTCATATTGATCTCGAGCACCAGGTGATCGGATTTCTCAAACGCTTGCTCGATGGCAGGATCGAGAGGATAGAAGTCCGCCCTCGCGAAATGGATCGACCCGAGCATGTGCACGGTTGCCTTGCCGGATTTCACTGTCCAGAGAAAACATTTCTCCTTAGCCGGCGCTTCTTCCGCAAGACTTGACGCTGCCAGCAGTGCCAGCCCAAGGAAGACTTTCAATGCGGTTGCAGCACCGGGGTCAGTCCTCTTATTTAGGTATTTGTGCATTTCTGAATATTTTGCTTCAATGATGCGATTCTTCGCGTTGAGGGGTGTTTGACAGCGGCAATGTACTTTGTCATGTTTGAAATGACACCCATTTCGAGGTGCTGGCTTATCCATTTATGAGACACCATTGTCCTAGTGTGCATCAACCAGGCAAGGACACACTTGACCTCGTCTCCCTTGCGCAATTCTTTCAGATCCCCAATCCTCATTCCCAGCACTTTCAGCCCTCTTTTCAGGAGCTTGGTTGCCTGATACTCATCGTGGCTGCCTATCCCTTCGCCACTGTATGATGCCCGCTGCTTGCCTTCCACGACCTCTGAGACGCAATCTATCAACTTCTCCCTGAACTCATCCCCTCCCAGGAACCACCCATGCCTGATCGGTTTCCATTCTTCCTTGTACGCTTCGCGTCCGTTCTTCCTGCGCAGCTCGCCCAGCACATTTTCTATAAACTTACTATACGATTTCCTCCCTGCGGCAGTATCCTTGCAGTCCAAGTTCCCCAGCACTCGATCTATCACAAGACATTCCGTCCGGTTTCTCCGTGTGCCGAGGTATGCCGGGTAGCTACTCCATTTGTAGCTTTTCAATCCTGCTCCATCCTTGCTGACCAACCCGGCCCGTACTGGATTCAGATGAATATATGTGCTTACCGTTTCAAAATATCTGCCGGAATCCGATTGTATCGACAATGCTTTATACCGTCCCTGAAACACATGTCCTCTCACACCATGCCTGCAATTGGATCGCTGTGAATATGCGCCAAGAAACCATTTCATGCCCGAAACAAGATTCGCCTCCGGCGTTTCCAGCAACCAGTGAAAATGGTTCGGCATCTGAACGTATGCATGAATTCTCCACCCGCAGCGTTCACACACCTCCTCCATGCCGGCAAAGAATATTTCGTAATCCTGTTGATCCCTGAATATCCTGCTGCCTTTGTCCCCACGGCTCATCACATGATACACAGCCCCAGCATATTCTATCCTTGGTTTTCTTGGCATCCCTTACCTTTGAATATCCCTTCTATATTGTCAATACCGAGTTAAGAGGACTGACCCTGGCGAACGGCAGGCAGGTTTTCGGTGCTTTTCTCTTGCGCAGGTCAGTACTTCTGGTAGATTTTGCGGTTCTATTGGGCCTCGGACTCATGTTTCCGGGGCGGAAGCGAGTGTCGCTCCCACCACAGGAGCGGCCAAAGCGGATTTTCTGCCAAAGGCAGAACAACTACGGAGGTGGATTGTGGTAGATACAGGCGAACTGTCCGAAGATGTCGGCATCAGAGACCTGCTTGAAGCAGGTGTTCATTTCGGTCATCAGACCAAACGATGGAACCCCAAAATGAAGCGGCTTATCTTCGATAAGCGCGGTGGGATCCATGTCATTGACCTAGCAAAGAGTCTTGCCATGCTCAAGGAGGCACAGAAGTTCATCTATGACGTCGTTATCTCCGGCCGAGGCGTTCTCTTTGTCGGCACGAAGAAGCAGGCACAGAACGTCATCAAGGAAGCCGCACTTCATTCAGAGCAGCATTATGTAACGACACGCTGGCTGGGCGGCACGCTTACCAACAGGCAGACTATCCATCGCAGCGTAAAACGTATGCGCATGATCGAAGCGATGGAGAAAGACGGCGAATTTAGCAGCATGCCGAAGAAAGAAGTGGCAAGCCTGAGACGCGAACTTGTCAAGTTGCAGCGCAACCTCACCGGTGTGGCGAACCTGGACCAGCTCCCTGGCGCCATGGTCGTCGTGGATATCAATCGTGAAGCCATTGCCGTAAATGAAGCGAAGAAACTGAAGATTCCGGTTATTGCTATTGTAGACACGAACTGTGACCCGGACATCATCGATTACCCTATCCCTGGCAACGATGACGGCATTCGTGCAACAAAGCTGCTAATTGGCCAGTTGGCGAGTACGGTCAAGAAGGCACGAACCGAGTACGTGAAGGTGGCCGCTGAGCTTGCCAAGAAGAAGGAAGCTGAAGAAGCTGCCAAGCGGAAGCTCAAGGAAATGTCTGAGAAGGAAGCCGAGGAGAAGGCTGCCAAGGCCAAGAAGAAGGATTCAGCGGAAGCCGCGCCGAAGAAGGCACCTGCCAAGAAACCGGCAGCCAAGAAGCCGGCTGAAAAGAAGGCCAAGGCCGAGAAGAAAGCCCCTGCAAAGAAAGCAGAGCCCAAGAAAGAGGCCAAAGCCGAGAAGACCGAAGAAGCCAACGGATAATCAGCAAAAAGACAGTTAGTGGAGAGATCAAAATGGCAGAGATAACTGCAGTTTTAGTAAAAGAATTACGTGAGATCACAGGTGTTGGCATGATGGTTTGCAAGCATGCGCTCACAGAGGCCGGCGGAGATATGGAGGAGGCGGTCAAGCTGCTTCGCGAACAGGGCATGGCTATAGCCCAGAAGAAGGCGTCCCGCGCGGCAAAAGAAGGGCTGATCAGCTCCACCGTGTTGAACGACGGACAGGTCGCCACGCTAGTCGAGACCAGTTGCGAGACCGATTTCGTCGCACGCAATGAGATATTCCAGGGGTTCACCGCGCAACTGGCCGCGAAGGCTGCCGAGGTCGAAGGTGATCTCGCCGAGGCGGTTAAGGACGAGGTCGTTGCCAAGATCACTGAGATCGGCGAGAATATCGTTGTCCGCCGCAGCACGAAGTTCGAACTCGAAGGCAAAGGTGTGGTCGCCTCCTATATTCATCACGGCGGCAAGATTGGCGTCCTGGCCGAAATCCATTGCGAGAAGGACGATACCGTCCAAGCTGATGGATTCAAGGAACTGGTCAAGGATATCACCCTGCACATCGCTGCGAGCAGCCCGAGATACCTCGACGAGACCGAGATCCCCGAGGATGTTATCACTTCGGAGCGCGAGATCTTCGCGAAGCAGGTTGAAAATAAGCCGGTGCAGGTGATTGAGAAGATTGTCGACGGCAAGATGAAGAAATTCTTTGGCGAGATCTGCCTGGTCGATCAGGGCTTTGTCAGAGAGCCCAAGCAGTCGGTCTCTTCCGTTGTAGTCGAGAAGAGCAAGGAACTGGGCGACAACGTCAAGATCCACCGCTTCGTGCGCTACCAGATAGGCGCGTAACGCTTGTGGATTTCAGATCCGGCCTTGTGGGACGAGCGTGGTATTTCCGGTCCACAAGAGGGCTAGACCTTTGTGAAAGGACCCCCCCTTTTCGTCACTAAAGGGCGGGTAGGTAAGGCCTATTGGCGCCCTATCGCGAAGCTCAATCCGCCCAACAACTACAGGCCGGAATGGCCTGTCATGGCTTCCAGATATACATCATCTGCGGCTGATTACCGTGCAGCAGGGATGAAAGCGTCATGTCGACTTGCTGCATACTGGTCAAGAGGCTTGTGAGTGAGAATTCCTGTTCATATCGCATCACTTTGACCTTCTGGACCCCCAGCAGTTGCGCGGTCTTCTTAACGGCGTCGTCCCAGTAGCCCTGCTCGTCCACCAGTCCGTATTCTATCGCCTTGGAAGATGTGAACACCCGGCCATCTGCGATCTTCCGCACTTCTTCTTCGGGAAGCTGTCGTGATTCGGCCACCAGCTGTACGAATCTCGTATGCATCTCGTCGACCACTTCCTGGATGAGCCTATTCTGTTCAGGGGTCATGTCTTCGAATGGACTCAGCATGCCCTTGTTTTCGCCCGAAGCGAATGTCACATTGGTTACGCCAACTTTCTGAGCCAGTTCCTTGATGTTGAACGTGCTGATCATGACGCCTATCGAGCCGGTAAGCGTGGTCGGATGTGCGATGATATGATCGGCTGGCATTGCCACGTAATAAGCACCGGAAGCTGCCAGGTCTTCCATGAGCGCCACCACAACGGCGCCGGGCTTCTTGCGTTTGAAGCTCATCAACTCCTCGTAGATCATGTCGCTGGCAGTAATGCCGCCACCGGGGCTGTCCAACTCGAGGATTATGCCATCAATGTCAGGATTGTTCTTGGCCGCCCGGATCTGCCTCATGACCAGTTCGGCCGAGCCATATGCCGGCCCAAACGGCGTCGAGCGCATATCCCGCATGATAGGCCCCCTGACACCAATTCTCGCAACTTGTTTATCTCCAGAGCCATACGACCACACAGCTTGCATATCGGGATGCTCATCCACGCCTTTACTGTAGTTCGCACCCGAGCTTCCTATTGAAGCGATCAGCACCAGGCCGATGATCACTGCGCCCGTGACAGAGGCACTTATGATGAACGCGATAAGGCATCCGTGCAGTCCTTTCCTGCGCGGACGTTGTTGTTGAAGCTGGGGTTGGAAGGGCGGCGGTTGCTGCTGCATTATGTTGTCTCCTGTCCTGAAGCTTGACTATTCTATAAGAACGTAAGACTAGACTTGACGGAAAGACAAGTCAAGGTGTGCTCATTCCAAGCGCTTGACTTTTCGAGGGTCGCTCGGCATATTATCCGCTCGCTAGATTCATGTTTCGCCGGATTGAGTACTAATGAAGACAAGAACAAAATTTGCGATAGTGAGTGCGGTGACCTTTGCACGGTTGCCCCTCGTGCTGCTGTTCGTCGTCGGCGCACTGGCCCACGTGAAATATGGTCATCCATGGCTTTTCTACGCTTCTTTCGTTTGTGTGGTCATTTCAGCTGTTACAGACGCGTTTGACGGGTTTATGGCCAGAAAAATGGGAGTCGAGAGCCGGATTGGCGCGTACGCTGACCCACTTCTTGACAAATTCTTCTACATTGCAACGATGCCGGTCCTGATTTTTGTTGCTGCCACGAACGGGAACATCCGACACGCGGCTGTTCTGGCCGTGCTGGCGATCTTTTTCCTGGTCCGCGATCAATGGGTCAGCTTCTTGCGCTCCGTTGGCGCCGAACATGGCGTGTCGGGAAAAGCCCATTGGGCAGGCAAGGTCCGAACGGGCATCAACTTCACACTCATCTGTACTGTCTATTACTACGAAGAGTACGAGATCAAGTTCCTCCACCAGAACATAATCTATGCGTTTGAGGCGCTCGGTTTCATCGCCAACCTTTTCTCCGCCCATGTCTATACGAGGCGCTACTGGCCATCGTTGAAGAAGTCGATTAAAGAATAAGCCATTTCGGATCTCCGCTTGAGGATCTGAAATCTCAAATTGGCCGAGAACCGCTTTTGTCAGAGTCCAGTCATTGCCCATACGTTTCATCGTGCAGCACGATATCGTAACACATTATGCAGCAATGGGTTATGGCCGTCCCTGGAAGTCCCCCGCCCTCTTCGCCCTCTCGAGCTCAACGACGAGAATTGAAATATCTGCAGGACTGATTCCGGGAATGCGTGCCGCCTGGCCAATGCTGTGGGGCCTGATCGAGCTCAGCTTCTCCTGTGCTTCTCTGCCAAGAGCCGAGATGGATTCGTAGTCGATCGAGACTGGGATGATCTCGCCCTCGAGCCGGACCTCCTTCTCAATCCGGAGCTGCTCACGAACGATGTACCCGGCATACTTGATCCTGATTTCGACCTGCTCGATAGTCTCCTCTGAGAGATCCGAGCCAGGCTTGGGCAGATCGGCATAGGACACCTCAGGGCGACGCAACAACTCTTCATGGGTTCGCCCCTCAAGCCTCAATCCTTTCAATCGCTTAATCTTGTCCTCGATCTGTGTATCCATCCGAACGGTCTCATCCATGTAATCCTGGTTGGCCAGGCCCAGTCGCCGCGCATGAGGCAGCATCCTGAACCGAGCGTTGTCCTGTCGCAGCAGCAGGCGGTACTCTGCCCTGGAAGTAAACATGCGATATGGCTCATCCGTGCCCTTGGTCACAAGATCGTCAATCAGTACCCCGATATAGGATTCAGTACGGCTGAGGATGAAAGGATCCAGGCCTCTCAGCTTGAGGACCGCATTGACGCCCGCAACAAAGCCCTGACCCGCCGCCTCCTCATACCCGGTGGTGCCGTTGATCTGGCCGGCGAGATATAGTCCCTCGACCAGACATGATTCCATTGTATGGGTCAGCTGCGTTGGATCAGAGAAGTCATATTCGATAGCATAAGCCCAGTCCAGAAAACGGGCATTCTCAAGACCTGGTACAGACCGGATCATGTCCTCCTGCACATCCTCCGGCAGACTGCTGGAAAGACCATTGGGATAGATCAGGGGGGTCGCCCGGCCCTCTGGTTCGATGAAGACGTGATGTGAGTCCCTGTCCGGGAACTTGACCATCTTATCCTCGAAAGATGGGCAATACCGAACCCCGGTACCGGTTATGCGGCCACCATAGAGGGCGCTACGCTTCAGGTTTTCCAATACGATACGGTGTGTTTCGGGTGTGGTGTGCGTCAGATAGCAGGGAATCTGGTCTGTTCCCGGTGGCCACGGGGATAAGGTGCTTGGGGAATGTTCCACGTGGAACATTCCATCCTTCCGCCTGCATTCCCATGAAAAGAAGGCTGGCCTATCCATGCCTGGCTGAGGCTCCATCTTTCCATAATCCAGGGTCTCCTTGTCCAATCGGGGTGGGGTGCCCGTCTTTAATCTTGCCAGCTTGAATCCCAGCCCCGCTAACGAATTGCTCAAACCGGCGCTTCCGGATTCGCCCTTCCTGCCACCGGACTCGATCCTGTCCCCTATATGGATCGTACCGGCCATGAAGGTTCCGGGTGTCAGGATCACGACCCCTGCCCTTATCTCGGATCCATCCTCGGTCCTGATGCCCCTGAGCTTCCCGCTTTCGGTCAAAACTTCCACAGCCGTTCCTTCCAGCATCTCCAGATTCGCCGTGCCTCGAAGCACTGCGACCATCCGCCGGGAGTAGGCCACCTTGTCGCACTGGACCCTGTTGGCCCTCACTGCGGGGCCCTTCTTTGTATTCAGCACACGGAATTGGATGCCGGTGAAGTCGGTGTTGGTAGCCATCTCGCCTCCGAGCGCATCGATCTCACATACGATGTGTGACTTGGCGATACCGCCGATAGCGGGATTACAGGACATCCGCGCCGCTACAGCTGGATCGGTGGTGAGCAGGCCCGTACGGGCTCCCATCCGCGCAGCGGCCAGAGCTGCTTCGCAGCCCGCATGGCCGGCACCAACAACTAGGACATCAAAGGGGGGATTCATTTTCCGATACAGAACCTGGAGAAGATTGAGTCAAGCAGTTCATCATGATAGACGCGGCCTGTCAGTTGTCCCAACTTCTCAAGGACGGCCCTGATGAGATTGGCTGCAAGCACAACGCTCTCGGGCTTGCCTGGATCCAAGAGGGCACCAGCCTCATCAATGCCCTTGAGCGAATCCAGAAGCAGCGCCCTGTGACGGCTTGAGATGGCAACACATGCTTCAGGTACAGGTTCCGACCCAAGAAGAGATGCAAGTAGTGTCGTTACCTGTTCTACACGAATATCTTCCATCATGCTTAGCGAGATAGCTCTGATATTGGGCAGATCGGTGGGAGTGACTATCTGGCCGAGGTCTGACTTGTTCAGGATTACTAGAGAGTGGTCCTTATCGAGGCCTTCAATCTGCCGGTTCGTTTCCTCTTGGAGAGCTTGGGATCCGTCAACGACATAGATGCTCAGATCTGCCTTGCGGAGGCTCTGCTCCGCACGGGTGATTCCTTCCCGCTCAATCTCGCAGGCGGAATCCCTCAGCCCGGCAGTGTCGACGAGGCGTAGCGGATAGCCGTTCAGAACGAGAGTCTCTTCAATCGTATCGCGTGTGGTGCCTGGATGGCGCGTGACGATGGCCCGCTCCTTCCCCAGCATCCTGTTGAAGAGAGTAGACTTACCTGCATTGGGTTTGCCGCTAATGACGACCAGGGCCCCTTCTCGCAGTATGTGGCCATCATGCCAGGTTTCGAGAAGCCGGTCGACGCCTTCCCGTGCCTTCAGCAGATCTCGCACGGCATCCGCGACGGCCTCCGGTTGAGGATCGGCATCGTCAAAATCCAGGGTCGCTTCAAGTAGCGACTGGGTAGCAAGAAGAGTATCGTAAATAGTTAACAGCGAAGATGTTAGAGCGCCATCGAGTTGTTCGACCGCGGCACTGGCTGCCCGGTCGGAGCGGGCCCGGATGAGATCGAGCACGGCTTCGGCTTGGACGAGGTCGATTCTTCCGTTCAGGAACGCACGTTTGGTGAACTCGCCGGCGTCGGCGGGCCTGGCGCCTGCGGCCAGGACGCATTCGAGAATGCGGCGTGCGGCAGAAGTGCCACCGTGGCCTTGGATCTCCACAACATCTTCGCGAGTGTAGCTGTGCGGTGCCCTAAAGATCAGCAGGATCGCTTCATCCACATTTGCCTTTCGCTCCTGGCCGGCATCGGGATGCACAACGTGTCCCCGAACGAAACTGTTGCGTTGCCTTTCTGATGGTGGTGGGGCAGGGCAGTCAAAGACGCGATCGGCTATCTCGAGGCTGGCCGGCCCCGACAGCCGTACGACAGCGATGGCTCCCTCTCCCGGCGCAGTGGAAATGGCTGCAATAGTATCTATCGAATTACTCACGCGGTAGGGTAATCAATCTCTCAAAACTGTTCAACTCATTGGTAGCAAAGATGCGTGCAGATATTGGCGGATACCTGATTCGCAGGGAAATGCGGGCAAGTCGGGAGACAGCAGTTATATACAGTGATAAGTACCGGGAGCCCTGAATTTCAGCGGTTTGAGAATAGAACCTTGACGTGCCTGGCTATAACGCCGAGCCGACCCCTCACCCTCGAGAGAGGTGTCATATCCCAATGCCCGAGGTCAAATTACTTTGTGAGTTTGCCGATTAGATCTGAGAGCTCACGCTTAATTTCACCCAGCTCACCATTGATTTGGCTGATCTGGATCTGCACGGCGAGCACCATGAGAAGCAGCGTGATTATAACGATTACGAACAGGGTCATGCCAATAGTCATCGTTAGTACCTCCTGACTCTTCGACACATTATGAGCAGTTTTTGCGAAAGGTCAAGCGGCAATGGCGGATTCGGGAGCTTTTCCGCTGTTATTGTTTTGAGCGAAGGTCTTTATGTCTACGGCGAAAACTGAGAAATATCGGAGCCCCTTCAAGTCCGATTTTGTGCCGCAGGGCCCTCGCAAGGTAAGTTCTGTACTGAGGAGGTATGTGGCGTGGCAGATTCACGAATAGCACAATCCTGATGGGTTGTGACCCGATTTGAGTCGCATAATAGGTTCTGAGCCGCTTTGCCTTGACTGCGGGTGGCTGCCGCTCCTCAATTGCATCTGCAATGACCCTGTTGAGGAAGCCGGTGGGTATTTTCATCCGGACCTGTGTCGCAACATGCTCAATAATGTCCATCGTGCGCCTGACGTTATAGCCGGTTTCGCTGGAAAGGAACGAAATTGGCGCAAATTCAAGGAAGGGCATATGCTTGAGGAGTGCCCGGCGATACTCGTCTTGGCTGACACCTTTTGCGAGATCCCACTTTGTGACCAGAAGAACGCAGCCTTTTCCTTCCTTCATCATGACCGCCGCTATCTTCTTGTCCTGGTTTGATGGGCCGCGCGATGCATCGAGCATAAGGACGACCACATCTGCGCGCTTGATGCTCTTGACGGCTCGGAAATGGCTGTACCGCTCGACCGCCGATTTCACCTTGCCCATCCGTCGCATTCCTGCCGTATCGATCAGGTTATAATATCGCTTCGCTGCGCCATTGCCCGTTGTGAAGGGGACATCAATACTGTCGCGGGTAGTGCCGGGCACATCTGAGACGATTACGCGATTATTACGGAGCAGACGATTGATATACGATGATTTGCCAACATTGGGGCGACCGACCACTGCTACCCTGGTCGGCTCAATTGAGATAGTTTCGTCCACCTTGGGTAGGTCTTTCAGCAGCTCTTTCATCAAGTCGCCGAACCCGCGATTGTGGAGCGCCGAGACCGGGAAGACAGGGAAAGCGAGCTCGTGGAATTCATTGGCCATGTCGTCCCGCTCATGACCATCGGCCTTGTTCGCAGCGATGAAGACAGGACAGCCGCGGCTGCGCAATATGCCGGCGACTTCATGGTCCAGGGGGAGCAGCCCCTCGCTGAGATCCACAACGAACAGCACGGCAGCGGCATCTTCGAGTGCGGCATCTATCTGGAGCCTGATGCTCTGGTCCACTTCGTTCTGGCTCGTTGCATTATCTATGTTGCCGATGCCTCCCGTATCCACCATCTCAAACTGGTGATTGCCCCAGGTTGTCTCACAGACAAGCCTGTCACGCGTGACGCCGCTTTCGGCATGAACAATAGCTATTCTGCGGCAGGCAAGGCGGTTGAATATCGAGGATTTGCCGACATTCGGCCTGCCCACAATAGCCACAACTGGTTTACTGGTGAATTGATCAGACATAATGGTTCCTGCTCTATTTCTTGGGAGTTCTGCCCTTTTTTTCGATTTTTGACCAGGAATCGCGAAGTGATACGATCCGATTAAAGCGGGGCCTGCCCGGTTCTGAATCGACGGGATCCACGAAGAAATAGCCCTTTCGCTCAAACTGGTAACGGGCGCCCGCCCCCGCATTGACCAGGCTCGGCTCGGCTTTGCAGGTCAACACCTTCATGGAGTCCGGGTTGATGTTCTCCAAGAAATCGGCACCATCGGCATCAGGCCGCTCGTCCGCGAAAAGACGGTCGCAGAGTCGCACCTCAAGATCCGCACCGCCGGCATCCGAGACCCAGTGGATTGTGCCCCTGACCTTGCGTCCATCCGGTGCATCACCGCCACGGGTTTCGGGATCATAGGTACAATGGATCTCGGTCACTTCGCCGGTCGACGGATCCTTGTCGATGTCGGTACAGGTAATGAAATAGGCGTAGCGCAACCGCACCTCACGGCCTGGCGCTAACCGGTAGAATTTCTTGTGCGGCTCTTCCCGGAAATCCTCGCGCTCGATGTAGATAATCTTCGAGAAGGGGATCTTTCGCGTCCCGGCGGATTCGTTCTCCGGATTATTGATGGCATCGAGTTCCTCGACTTGATCTTCGGGGTAGTTATCGATGACTACCTTGACGGGATCCAGTACAGCCATCACGCGCGGGGCGGTCTTGTTCAACTCCTCCCTGATACAATGTTCGAGCAGGGATATATCGGTCAGTCCGTCGAACTTTGTGATACCTATCCGATCACAGAAATTGCGGATTGATTCCGGCGTGTAGCCGCGCCGGCGCAGCCCTGATACAGTTGGCATCCTTGAATCATCCCATCCGTTAACATGATGCCCATCAACAAGTTGCATCAACTTGCGCTTGCTAACAACCGTGTAGGAAAGATTGAGACGGGCGAACTCTATCTGGCGTGAGGGGAACACATCGAGCGCCTCAAGGATCCAGTCGTAGAGCGGACGATGCACCTCAAATTCGAGGGTGCAGAGTGAGTGCGTGATGTTCTCGAGCGAGTCCGAAAGGCAGTGGGCAAAGTCATACATCGGGTAGATGCACCACTGGTCGCCTGTCCTGTGGTGAGTAGCACGCTTGATCCTGTAAATGGCAGGGTCGCGCATGTGCAGGTTGGGTGAAGCCATATCGATCTTTGCACGCAACACATAAGCGCCATCCTCGAACTCACCGCTCTTCATACGTTCGAACAGGTCGAGGCTTTCCTCGACAGGGCGGTTCCGGGCAGGACTCTCTTTGCCCGGCCGCTTGGGCACTCCCCGATACTCTTTGAATTCGTCCGTGCCCAACGTACAGACGTAGGCCTTGCCCTTCCTAATGAGTTCGACAGCGAATCCATAGAGCTTGTCGAAATAGTCAGATGCGTAATAAAGGTGCTCGCCCCAGTCAAAACCCAACCATTTCACGTCTTCCTGGATGGAATCGACGTACTCGACATTCTCTGCCGCGGGGTTCGTATCGTCGAATCTGAGGTGGCAGCGTCCGTTATTCTCGGCCGCGACACCGAAGTTCAGGCAGATCGATTTCGCATGGCCGATATGCAGGTAGCCGTTCGGTTCCGGCGGGAAGCGGCTCACAATGAGCTTGTGCTTCCCCGATGCCAGGTCCTCGGCAATGATCTCTCTGATAAAATCTGTCATGAGTTCAGATGTCAGGTTGTTCGTTCCTGCTACGCCAAGGCTTCGAAGGACAGGTGTTGAGTTGTTGAGGAGCCATGAATCAGCGGCAGGGCAGGATCTTCTGCATGCCGCTCAAGTTTCAAATTTCGAGTTTCCAGTTTCATACACAGAGCTCTCTGGCAGCGTAGAGCAGCCGCGCGACAACCCTTTCCTTGCCCAGCAAAGCGGCGGTTTCGTAGACGCCGGCGCCCGTGGCGAGGCCTGTAATGGCTACGCGGGTAGGCTGGTTCAGTTTGCCCTCGCCCAGTTCGACCTCCTTCTCTGTCGCCCTGATCGCATGTTCGATGTTCTCCGCAGAAAAGTCCAGCTGCGCCATCCTACTGGCGAGCAGTTCGAGCGCGCCTGATCGATCCTCTTTTTTCAGGACCTTTCTGACGGCCTTTTCCGCATAATCGATATCGTCCACGAAGAAGTACTTCCATTCAGCGGCCTGGTTGTAGGTCTTGGTCCTCGATTGCAAGAGCTCACAGACCTTTCTGAACATCCCGGGATCAGCTTGATTCATCCATTCGAGGGCATCGTTCGCCTCGCACACTTGCTCCATGAACTTGTTGAGCGGCTGTTCGGCAAGATGAAGGCCGTTCAGAAAACCCAGTTTCTTGACATCCATTTGCGATGAGGCGCTGCGGACCCGATCCAGCGTGAAAAGCTCTATCATTTCCTGCCTGCTCAGCAGCTCGCGATCCCCGCCAGGCGACCAGCCCAACAATGCCAGGTAGTTGAAGAGGGCGTCGGCCATGTATCCATTTTCTCGAAATTCCCCAATAAAAGCGGCCCCATCCCGCTTGGAATAGGGTTTGCCCTGGGCATTTACGATCATTGGCAAATGGGCATATTGCGGGATTTCGGCACCCAACGCCCTGTAGAGGGCAATGTGCCGGAAAGTATTCTCCACGTGATCGTCACCCCGCATTATCAAGGTGATGTTCATCTCGATATCATCGATCACATTGGCCAGGTGGAAGACAGGTGAGCCATCTGAGCGGACGATAACGAAATCCTTGAGATCCTTGCCCTCCTTCTTGAGATCGCCCTTGACCTCGTCGTGATAGGTCATGTCATCGCCTGGCATGCGGAAGATTATACATTCGCCTTTGCCGGTCTTGCCCTTGTCCTCTTTATAGGCAAGCCCTTTCGAAAGCAGCGTTTCGGCCGCTTCGAGATGCGCATCGCATCTGGCCGACTGAAACATGGCCTCTTCATCACGATCCAGCCCGAGCCAATCCAGCGCATCGATGACGGTCTTCAACGCTTCCGGTGTGGAGCGTTCACGATCGGTATCTTCGACCCGGAGCAGGAACTTGCCACCCTCATGGCGAACATACAGCCAGTTGAATATGGCTGTTCTGATGTTGCCTATGTGCACCTGGCCCGTTGGGCTGGGCGCAAATCGTACTCTGACGGTCATTCCATGTTCCTCGATTTTTCCGGGGTTTGCCGTACAATCCGGTGCAAATTACCAGAAACGACCGGCTCCATGCAATGTGCTTGAATCATTATCTTTGCTGCTCTAGAGTTCTTCTCTTCACGCCCCCTGTATGGGGGTGATCAGCAGCTCAACAACGGAGGATTTCATGGCTGGTATATTCAAGGCTTATGACATACGCGGGATCTACGGCGATACCTTGACCAACGATACGGCGCTCAAGATCGGACGCGCTTTTGCGACATTCCTGAAACCGAAGAAGGTGGTCGTGGGGCAGGATATGCGCTCTCATTCCGAACCGCTTTTCAAGGCGCTCTCCGAGGGGCTGACCATGCAGGGCGTAGATGTTATCAAGGTAGGGCTCTGCACTACGCCGATGTCCTACTTCGCCAACGGCAAACTCGGTGCGGACGCCAGCATCATGATCACGGCTTCGCATAACCCGGGCGAATGGAATGGATTCAAGGTCTGCAGAGAGCAGGCGATACCGATCAGTGGCGCAACAGGCATCATGGAGATCGAGAAGATCGTCAATGACGAATCATTCGATCCACCCGCGGCCGAGAAAGGCACGATCGTTGAGCACGATATCCTCGATGAATATGTCGAGCACGTACAGAAACTTGCCCAGTTCGACCGCCCCATGAAAATCGTGGCAGATTATGCCAACTCCATGGGCATCCTCGAGGCGAAGGCGCTCGGCCCGAAGATCGAGATTGATGCGCTTTTCGATGAGCTTGACGGTAACTTCCCCAACCATGAGGCCAACCCGCTGAAGCCCGAAATGCTGGCCGATTGCCAGGCCAAGGTCAAATCCGGCAAGTACGATTTTGGCGTATGCTTCGATGGCGATGCCGACCGTGTAGGGTTTGTCGATGAGAAGGGTGAAATTGTGCCGATGGACATGATCACCGCGCTCATCGCACAGAGCCTGCTGAAGAAGGAAAAAGGCGTGATCTTCTACGACTTGCGCAGTAGCTGGTCGCTGAAAGAGATCATCACGGAGAATGGCGGGATACCCAAGATGAGCCGTGTCGGCCACGCGTTTATCAAACAGCAGATCCGCGACGACAATGCGATCTTTGCAGGCGAACTGTCGGGTCATTACTACTTCCGTGATAACTATTATACCGAGAGTTCCTCGATGGCCGTGCTCTCGGTCTGTAACGTTCTGTCCGACACTGGCAAGTCGCTCTCGGAGCTGATAGCGCCCATCCAGCGCTACTTTGCAAGCGGCGAGATTAATTCAGAAGTAGCTGATGTTACGGATGTTACGAATACTCTGATGGAAAACTATTCCAGCGGCAAGCTTATCGAACTCGATGGTGTCAGCATTGAATTCCACGACTGGTGGTTCAATGTCCGTCCTTCCAATACGGAGCCGCTGCTACGCTTGAACCTCGAGGCCAAGACGAAAGAAATGATGGAAGAGAAGCGCGACGAGGTGTTGGGGATCATAAGAGGATAGGGATCTCGGATTTGTGATCTGAAATCTCAAGTTTTAAATGCAGGCAACAGAGTGAGCGCCCTTGATGAATCAAGAATTGAAAGCACAGTTATTCGAGAAGTTTGAGGCCCAGTTCGGCTGTACGCCAGTGTCTGTCGCTTATGCACCCGGCCGTGTTGAAGTATTGGGAAATCATACCGACTACAACGAGGGCTTCGTGCTGTCGGCAGCAATCGACCGCGGTTGTTTCTTCGCGGCCGCACCTTCCGATGGCTCCGGTTGTCATCTGCTCGCGTGCGACCTGCTGGAGCAAGCCACATTCTCTGCCAACGATCCGCAGCGATCGGACAGCCAGGGCTGGGCAAACTACGTGGTGGGCGTATTCAGCAAGATCGTGCCCGAGCCCGAGCAGGGCTTCAACGCCGCTTTTTGTTCGGATGTTCCGCTGGCGGCCGGCCTTTCAAGTTCCGCAGCGCTGGAGATCGCTACTGGCCTGGCGATCGCAGGTCTTTATGGCGTCGATGTTCCGAAGCTCGAGTTGGCGAAGATCGGACAATGGGCTGAGCATAACTATGCCGGGGTAAAATGCGGATTGTTAGACCAGATTTCGAGCCTGTTCGGGGTAGAAAATGGCCTGGTATTGAGTGATTTCAGGTCGCTCGCCGTCGAAAACGTCGAACTTGGCCCCGATGCCTGTTTCCTGATGTGCAATACGAAGGTGAAGCATACCCTGGTCGATTCGGCATATAACGAGCGGCGCGAGAGTTGTGAGGATGCGGCACGCTTCTTCGCCGGCGTCCTGGATCATCCCGTCAAAGCGTTGCGTGATGTCTCTTGGGCGGAACTTGAGCGACATATGTCCGATATGGATCAGGTGTCCGCCAGACGTGCGGCGCACGTGGTAGGGGAAAACACAAGGGTGATCAAGGGCAGGGACCTTCTGGCGACCGGCAAGCTTGAGGAATTCGGTGCGCTCATGTTCGAATCGCACGACAGCTCCGTTAAGAACTTCGAGAATTCCTGTAAGGAACTCGATGTCATTGTCAATGCGGCCAAGAGCATCCCCGGCGCACTTGGCGCCCGCCTTTCGGGCGGTGGATTCGGTGGCAGCGCCGTGATCCTGGTACATCCGCGTGATGCGGATGTGGTGGCCCAGGCACTAGCCTCGGACTACCACAAGACATTGGGCACAAACTGCGAAATCAAGGTCATCAGGCCTTCCGCAGGCGCCAGACTCGTCTAATCGTTTCCCGCTTATTAAGTCCTGTAGTGTAATATCATTCATCCGCACGCAAAACGCTCTTGCATAGGGCTGAAAGCAGCAAAACGGGTGCCTAAACTCATCCGTTTCGGGATGGATATTGCATTCCTGTTCATTCTCCATGGCAAAACCTTCCTGTTCTGATAATCTTGCAGAGATCGTGATGCTATGCGAGGCACTGTGTTTTGCCAATGAAATCAGGGCAGATCAATAGTTTTACAGTACAGGATTATAAGACAATTGGAAAGGCTGTGCAACGACTTGGCAAAGGACTTCAAGAAGATAAATTCCTTAGGACGTTGGCGCGGAAATGCTTCAATCAAATGTCGAATATCGACGGCCTGCTGCCCAAATTTCGCGAACCCTGTTGCTGACGGTTTTGGTCGTCTCGCAAGGCGCGCGAGGAGTTGCATGCCCGGAGGATCTGTGACGCCTCGCGGAACGCTGCGAACGGCCAAAACCGGCGCAACCCAATGGGCGATAGGCTCTTCTGAGT
>JAUXFM010000156.1 GCA_030622955.1 Lentisphaerales bacterium | reverse complement strand
GATCAAGGAAGGCGAAGCAGGAATAGCAGGGCTATTCCGATGCAGCCTGACACAGAGCATACGCAATGCAGTAGCCAAAACGGCTACAGTATTTGTGAAACTGCTCTCTGATCAGCTACCGGCGTTTGCCTTAGCCTGTTCCACAATGGCATCAAAGCCATGCGGATCGTGGATGGCTATTTCGGAGAGCATCTTGCGATTCAGCATGATGCTGGCCTTTGTGAGGCCTTCGATGAGTCGGCTATATGTAGTGCCACGCTGACGGCAGGCGGCCGAAATGCGTGTGGTCCAGAGTCGGCGGTAGTTTCGCTTCTTCTGCTTCCTATGAATAAATGAGAGCGACATGGCTCGATCGACAGCTTCCGTAGCCTGGCGGAACAGTTTGCTGCGGGAACCCCGGAAACCCTTGGCCTGTGCAAGCCTCCGCTTTCTTCGTTTCCTTGATGCAGGTGCGTTAGTGGTTCTTGGCATGGTTGAGTTCTCCCCGCGAAAGCCAGTCTAGATAAGGTCCCTTATGCGTTTCTGCTCAACGTCAGACAACACAGCGTTGCTGCGCAGGTTACGCTTGCGTTTTCGTGTCTTGCTGCTAAGCAGGTGTCCTCTTCCCGCCTTGGGATGCTTTATCTTTCCCGTGCCGGTCTTCTTGAACCGCTTTGCAGCCGATTTCTTTGTTTTCTTCTTAGGCATAACAGTCACCTTGAAGCCAGTGTGGATCAATAGGCGCATGCCTACGCTGTCAATCAAGGCAGGCACTTTACTGAACGTAAAAAATGACGTCCAGTCTTTTTTCAGGATTTTACGGGTTTTGCTTTAGGCCCCAGCATGGCCATAAGGGTAGGCCCCATCAGTTTTGGCCTCATATCTACGTTCGCAAGCTCCTCGCAGTCGGTCAGTACCTTGTTGATCAGCTGGAACCCTAGTTCCCTGTGAGCGTTCTCGCGGCCCCTATAGCGCAGGGAAACCTTCACTTTATGACCCTTGGCGAGGAATTCCTTAACGTGATTCACTTTGACCTCGTAATCATGCTCGGCGACATTTGCATGAAACTTGATCTCCTTGACCGCTGCGCTGTGGTGATGTTTCCTTTGCTGCTTATCCTTTCGGCGTTCCTCATACCTGAACTTGCCCAGGTCCATGATTCTGCACACAGGCGGATCAGCATTGGGTGAAATCTCGACCAGGTCAAGATTCTGATTCTCGGCCAGTCCTCTGGCCTCCTTTGTGGCTAGTACCCCGAGCATACTCCCGTCGGCATTGATACACCTTACATTAGGTACTCGGATCCTATGATTTGCACGGATAAACGAACGAATAATCCACCTCCATTATTCGGGCCTTCTCGTGGCCCATTTTTATTTCTTGCCCCGTTCTTCTTCTTCCAGTCTTAATGTCGTGATGAAGTCCAGCGCATTCATTGCCCCTATATCGCCCTTTGTCCTGCTGCGGATTGAGAGCTGTTCTGATTCGATCTCTTTGGCGCCGATTATGACCATGTACGGGATCTTCTCAATCTGAGCATTCCGGATCTTTGCACCGATCTTTCCCGATTTACGATCTACAGATGTTCGGAAGCCGTTGGCGCGGAGTTGTTCCGCAATGTTGTCTGCATGCTCGATCTGGGCGTCGGCAATCGGAAGAACGCGGACCTGTTCGGGCGCAAGCCACAATGGGAAGGCGCCTGCATAATGCTCAATAAGAATCCCCAGAAAACGTTCCAGGCTGCCGAGCAAGGCACGATGGACCATGTAGGGTTGGGCTTCCTTGCCGTCTTCACCTATGTAGCCCATTTTGAATCTCGTTGGCATGTTGAAGTCGAACTGGACCGTCGACATCTGCCATTCCCGGCCGATCGCATCCTTGACCGCGAGGTCTATTTTGGGCCCGTAGAAAGCACCGCCGCCTTTTTCTACTTCGTAGGGGATTGATTCGGCGATGAGGGCGTTCTCGAGCGACGCGGTAGCCTGCTCCCATTTCGAATCTTCGCCAACGGCCTTTTCCGGCCTTGTCGAGAGGTAGGCCTTGATGTCGCTGAACCCGAAAGTCTTCCAGATATTTAGCGCGAACTTCACCGTGCGCCTTATTTCCGATTCGATCTGGCCCGGTGTACAGAAGATGTGCGCGTCATCCTGTGTGAATCCACGGACCCGAAAGAGTCCGTGCAGGACCCCGCTCTTTTCGTATCGGTAGACGGTGCCAAGTTCGGCCCATCTGAGTGGCAGATCCCTGTACGAACGCTTATCTGATTTGTAGACCTGGATATGGAATGGACAGTTCATGGGCCTGACGAAGTAGTCTTTGCCCTCGATATCCATGGGCGAATACATGTTCTCTCTGTAGAAATCGAGATGACCTGAAGTCTCCCATAGATTCGCACGCCCTATATGGGGCGTATACACAATGTCATAGCCATGTTTGAAGTGCTCTTTTCGCCAGAAATCCTCAATGATCGTTCGGATCCGTGCTGCCTTTGGATGCCAGAAAACTAGACCGGGCCCAGTATCTTCTTGGATGCTGAAGAGATCCAGCTCCTTCCCCAGTTTGCGATGGTCACGTTTCCTGGATTCCTCGAGTTGTTTGAGCTGATAATCGAGGTTCTTTCTGGAGATTGCAGCAGTTCCATAGAGCCGCTGAAGCATCGGATTTGTTTCAAGTCCGCGGAAATATGAGCCAGCAACGGAGAGAAGTGTGAATGCTTTGATCCGGCCGGTGCTCTCAAGATGAGGCCCCCGACAGAGGTCGATGAAATCACCGCAACGATAAAAGGAAATGGTGGCCTCGTCGGGGATATCTTTCAGGCGGTTCAGCTTGTATGTCTGTCCGGCCTGTTTGAGTATATCGATGGCCTCGTCGCGAGGTACTTCTATGCGCTGGAATGGCAGATCTTCCTCGATGATGTGGATCATCTGTTTCTCGATGGCAGGGAAATCCTCAGGACTTATTCTTTCCGAGAGGTCAAAATCGTAATAGAAGCCTGTGTCAATCGAAGGGCCGATGTCCAGTTTGACATCCTTGTAGATGCGACATACAGCTGCCGCCATCACATGTGCCGTGCTGTGGCGGATTAGCTCGAGATTTGGCTGGTTCTTGTTTTCCATTCAGTTCTTCAGTAGACCGGGTGAGAGTATACGGGGCGGCCCACTACTGTCAAGTGCCCAAGTAGGGATCATCGCCTGTCTTGGCCTCGAAGCTGTGGGTATTGCGTGCCGAGAAGGCGAGAAAGAACATTGTGGTATTTCTTACGTTTCCCGTTCGTGTCATCCATCAGGCGACCGATCCGGCGCTCGAACAGAGTCAGGCCCAGTTTGCCGGAGCCGCCGAGATGTTTGCGATTGGCCAGCGCCGTTGCAGGATCGAGTGACTCAAGCTCTGGCAGGCTGCCCTTAACGCGGGCATAAGCCTCCCGGAAGGGGATGCCCTCATTCACTAGGCGGTAGGCATGATCAACGGCGAATACCTGGGGAGTGAAGCCCTGTGTCAGTCGTTTCTTGTCGACCTTCAGCTTGCTGATGGCAAGCCTAAGCATGTCGAGGCATGACCTGGTTATCGTTATGCCCTCAATGAAAGGACGTTTCGTCTCCTGGAGATCACGACTATAACCGCTCGGCAGATTGCTGGTTATTGAGGCGACGCAGGTTGCGTGGGCAAGAACAGTTGAGGATTTCGCGCGTATCAATTCCAGGACGTCAGGGTTCTTCTTCTGCGGCATGATGCTGCTGCCAGTGCAACAGTCCGGGGGCAGGCTGAAATAACCGAATTCAGGCATTGTATAGATTATGAGATCCTGGGCCAGGCGAGAGAGGCTGAGCATGATTTGACCCATTGCCGAAAGGATTAGCGATTCACATTTCCCGCGTGCATTGTTTGCGTAAAGTACGTTGTGGACGGGCCGGTCAAAGCCAAGTAGACGAGAGGTCTGATTCCTGTTAATGGCCAGAGGAACACCATAACTGGCTGCGGCACCCAGCGGGCAGCGATTGTTGATGTCGTATGCATTCATGACCACCTCGGAATCATCGAGCAGGCTCTCGACATGCGCAGCGGCCCACAATCCGACAGAGCTTGGCATTGCGGGCTGCATGTGCGTCCGGCCGACCATGGGCACTTGCTCATTCTTCTGTGCGAAGCAGAGGAGCGTTGTTGCAAGCTGTGCAATTTCGGCAAGTGCAAAATGAAGCTGTTCTTTTGCGTAGAGGCGCAGATCCGTGGCGACCTGGTCATTGCGACTACGAGCAAGGTGTATCTTCTTGCCCAGCTCGCCGAGCTTTTGCGTCAGCAAGCGCTCAACGAGCATGTGGATATCCTGGTCAGCGGTGCGGATCTTCAGTTTGCCGGCCCTGGCAGCTCGGATTATGTTGACAAGTTCCTTGATGACCTTGTCCCTGGTGAATGTAGTGAAGGGCGGATATTTTCCTGACAGGTCGGCCAGCATGGTGACATGCGCAGCAGAGCCCAGGCAATCTGCTTCGGCGAGTACCAGGTCGATCTCACTATCACTTCCGACCGTAAAGGCCAGCACGTCCCGGTCGATCTCACCTACTATAGTCTTTTCTGTTGTCTTGCGTTTGACCATTTGGCACCTCAGAATACTGGCTCACTATACTGCTGTCAGGCAATGTGATCAGCAAGAAATTCGAATTTCTAAATCCGAAAACCTGAATTTGGATTTAGTCCTCTCCGTCAATAAATGCAGGTTCTATTTATAGAATTTGTGGGAATGTCCCAGATTGGACTGTCTCACTATACACTGTTTTCCATGGCGTTCTAGAATCTATATGGGCAATGGCCG
>JAUXFM010000200.1 GCA_030622955.1 Lentisphaerales bacterium | reverse complement strand
TGCAAGGCCTTACCCCAGGCCCCATAGAGTTTGCCAGACTCTAGTGTTGGATTGCAAGACCCAGGCACCTTGCGAATACTCCCTGTCGCTCGACCGAAATGTCAAAAGTAAAGATCTCGTACCTTAAGGTAGCGGGTTGAAGGAGCTGTTCTCTCGATCAATCCATAAAGCGTGGAATGACTACATGAAGCAATTGAAGACCGCCGAGGAAGTCGCGTGCAAACCAGCTTAGAATACATAGACGTAGGCGGTCCTATAGGCGGACATATCGCCGCCGGTTCCGCCCTTCATTTTCTTCTCGTTGATGAAGGAGGATTCGATTGCCTGGGCATCCGCGAGCGAGTCAGCCTGCCACTGAGACCAGGAAGTGGTACTTTGCTTCTCTGTCTCCGTCCAATATCGCTTCCTTTCGTCGGGATCATTCGTGATTCCGATCCGCCAGATCGAATAGGCCGTACTGCCAACCTTCTTTTCGATTGCCGCTATGATCTCGGACTTCTTCATGTTTCTCCTCCTCCTTCTTTGCCCGACAATGATTATTGTGCAACTCCGCAATTATAGTAAGTCGCAGAGCGGCGGGTGGCAACTCTGTTCTCGCGAATTCCATGGGCATGGATCCTCTTTCAGGCTTCTCCTTGAGAATTATGGTATGCATCCCCGGAATTCACTGCAGTGTTCATTTGCAAGACACGACCGCGCGCGTGCCCCAGTATTGCATCATGTCTATGGATTGAATAGTCGGGCATGAGTGATCTGGTTGATTTTAAGCCAGTCCGTCATGTTCTGAACGAGCTCTATAAACGGCATTGCGTTGTAGTCAATGCCGTTTTTCCGGCATGCTTTCCTAATGCTCAACTGAAAAGCATTGAACCGTGTCCTGATCTTCTGGCCAGGAGGAATTGTTGTTCGGCGCGAGGCGGTAACGAGCCAGTTACGCAATGCAAGTATCAGTTTTTCTGGAGAATTGTCGTGCGGCGTGATGTCCACTCCCGCAATGTCAGAGATGAACTTCTGATACCTATATTTCTCGGTCTCAAGGACAAGGCATTGTTTGCGTTTCTGGTTCGACAAGCCAAAATGCTTGGCACTGTAAAAGAGGCCCAACTCAAATGGCATGTTAAACCTGGGAAGTCTGGAAGTAGAGTCAAGCTGTACGCAAGAAAGATCATGAACTCCGTAACGGCAATCATCAATGAGTGAGAGAATCACGCTCAAGCGAGACTGTGTGGCATCAGCAACCTCAAGTGAACAGCGGGGGATGAATCCTGCGTCGAGCACGGTAAACACGCAGGCACGGAACATATTCGCGTACTCCTTGTCAAGCGGGCAATTTATGAAAACATTATCGCTGGTCCTATACTTCATCATCCTCCCCTGAGATACCTGCGATCCGATTTGCCTTTTGGATTGCATCGAGATACTTCTGGGAAGGAGCGACTGCTTCGTGCAACGCCTTCTGAGACTCCTGCAACTGTTTCAACACATCCTGGAACTGCTGGGCAGGCTTCATCGCCTCACTTAGCGCCTTCTGAGACTCCTGCCACTGTTTCAACACGTCCTGGAACTGCTGGGCAGGCTTCATCGCCTCACTTAGCGCCTTCTGAGACTCTTTCCACTGCTTCGTCACGTCCTGGAGCTGTTGAGGAGGCTTCATTGCCTCACACAGCGCCTTCTGAGACTCCTGCAACTGTTTCAACACGTCTTGGAACTGCTGGGCAGGTTTCACCGCCTCTTGAGCTCTTCGCAGCTCTTCGAGAAGCGCTTCTCGTCGAACAAGGCTTGGTTTTTGAGGATCAATAGCCGGATGATTCTTAATTGTTCTCTTCTTCGTCATGCTGTACCTCTCGCTTTCGTGTCAGTCACTTAGCTGGCCAACAATGAGTAATCAAGAACCCTGTGGCAAGACCATAAGGTATGAAAAGCGTAAAAGCCTTAACTGCGTCTCTAACACGCATCTTTCTGCATCGCTTTGCCAGTCGTCCAAAATTCTCCTTTTCTTACTTCATCCTGTCCCTACGGGACAGGATGCCACTATCGTGGCCCTGTAGCAAGACTACAGGGAAACATCAAGTTGTACAACTCCGCAAGATAGTATGTCGAAGGGCGGCGGGCGTCAGCTTTATTCCTGTCATTTCCTAGGATATTGGATGACCAAATATCGACAATCGTATCATTGCATGGGAAGATGACAAGCTGGTATCCGACACTCACTTCGTTGCCTCCTCGACAATGCGGATTTCCCGGTCCGTCAGACCGTAGAGCTCGTAGACGAGTTGGTCTATTTGATTGTCGGTTACGGCGATCTGGCGCTCAATGAGCTTCTTATCGTGTGAAGTTGTAGCGTGTTGATAGTTCTCGTAAAGGATACGCATCATTTCCGCAAGATCGGCTAGATGATCATGGCGCTGCCGCTCTGCTGCGTCGGAAAGATCTGGCTGACGCACAGGTAGAGACCTTATCATCTGTGGAACGACGTCGCTGTATTCCCCCTGCAGATTCCTGGTTGCGACAAAGTGACCGAAGTAGTACACATACAGGCATGAGTTCAGG
>JAUXFM010000171.1 GCA_030622955.1 Lentisphaerales bacterium | reverse complement strand
CTGTTGCCCCGGTTGTCTATGGCGTCCAGGTAAGCGCCCATGAAATTGCGCAGGTGGACATCCAGTTCGCGGGTGATGACGTACTCATCCAGCTCCTGCCAAACCGATTCGTCGTCGAACTGGTCCGCCTTGATGACCCCGTTGATGGGGCGGTCGACGGGCTTGGCGAACAGATCCTTGATCAACATGGTGTAGCGTTTCCTTAATCGACTAACCGGAAGGCCCGGTAATAGGGCCTGTCCTCGAGGATCCCGAACAGGCGCAGGCTCTGCCCGTCATAGATCCCGGGATAGAACAGAACCAGGGGTGTGCGGCCCATCAGCGGGTGCAGATTGTTCAGCAGGTTGTGGGTGCGCAGTAACGGATAGGCGCTGCCCACGCCGGAGACCAGCACCAGGTCATGCTTTTCCGGTTCGACTTGCTCGGCGAAGACCTTAGCCAACCGGCCGGCGTCCAGGGGTGCCTTCAGTGCGGAGAGCAGGGCATCATCACCCTTCTCTCGCTGGATATTGAGCGCCTTGTCGTAGAAGTTCCGTTCCTTCAGGTAACCGACGATGAGATCGAACAGATTGACATGGGTGAGTCGGATCTCCGGCCGGGTCTTCGGGATCTGCGTCAGCAGGAATGCGATATGCTGCCGAACTTCCAACTCATACTCCGGCGGGTAGTCGAAGGCGTAGCAGGGAATCTCATTGCCCAGCCCCTCGCCTTTCAGGAAATTGTCCGATGTCAGCCGGCCAAGGATCTTGTCTAGTCGTTTGCTAAGATCAGCATTCATTGGGATGCCTGGATGCACCGGATGACATAGGATTCTTCATTCTCTTCCAGATAGCCCATCATCTCTGGCGCAATCTGCAGCCGTTTCAGGCGCAGACCCCAAGTGTCTTCCAGATAACCCACCTCGGCCAGCATCCTGATGGCATTCTGCCGCAACTTTGCCCGGGTGGAATCCGACCAGGCGGGCATCTCCGGATCTCTTTCATGACAGCCTTCCAGATAGTCATCCCAGAGCGCCGGACGCAGGGTCTCTTCGAACCGCCGGAACTGTTCCCGGACAACCTGATTCCAGACCTCTCCGTTTTCCCCAAAAAACAGCCCCATTTTTTGACACCATCCTATTTCATGGGGCTCTCGCCGACCTCAACGACCAGTCGTTTGCCCATTGGGGTTTGGGCTCCGAAGCTGGTTAGCTTACGGCAAAGATACTCCTGCGCCGAACGTCGCTTGGCTTGTTGAAGTGGTTCTAGCCTAACCCGGACTTCACCGTCAGTACATTGTATCCATCCGTGACAGTCGGTGATGGCGTAGAACAGATCAACCAGATCGTTTTCTTGCTTATAGCACTCACGCAACCATTCAGTCATCTGCTTGCGGGCGTTCCATACGGCCGTGGTGACAAAGTCGAACAGGTACTTGCCTTCATTATCAATCTGCTTGAATGAACGATAATTTGTCAGCTTCGAGACATCAATCTTTTCCGGCAACGCTTGTTTCTCTTTTCGGACCTGCTCGATTTGCGCCTGCTGTTGCTCAATATCATTCTCCAGGCGCTGCCTGCGACTATTGTGTCTGGGTGTGCCGTCTTTCTTCTTGCTTTCCGGCGTCTTGCTCAGCTTCCGCAAGAGTCTATCGAGCGTCTTACCCAGTCGTGCGAGGAGATGACGCTTCTCCTTGATCTCCGGATTGGCGATTTCCTGGCATTCACTCTCCACCAACTTGAAACCGGGGTGATAGTGCAAGGGATGGCGGTTCAGGATATGTTTGAAGGTGTTCTCTGAAGCACCCCAGCGGCTGAGTATGCCGCAGGTGGCCTCCTCCGTGCTCAAGGTGATGGCGCCATTATAGGCAAGCCCGGCGGTACGTCGATGGCTGGTGCAGTTCCAGATCACCAGATGACGCAGGGTGAAGGTGTGTTCAGGCGCTTCTTTATTCTCGGCATAGCGGAAGCTCTTTTCCTCTTCCAGCACACGGTAGTGCTTGTCGTTAAACTGGAACTGGAGTGTAAAACGCTCGTCCGGAATGGATGCCAAGCGTTTTGTGTCTACGTTTTTGTCCCAGGTCACAAAGGGTTGTTCCGCTTCGACCAGCTTGGAGAAGAAGCCGCTGTCATAGCCTTCCCGATCAAAGACGGCAATCGGCCGTGCCGGAAGTTCCGGCAACCACTGTTCGACGACGTCGAGAATCTGCTGTTTCATCCCGCCTTTACCTTCTTCGATGACGAAGTCGACGATCCGTCCGCTTGCATCACAGGTCACCTGGCTGGTCCTGCCCGGTACCGGCATGCGGCGTTGCGTGTTGTAGCTGTAGTGAACCTTCTCCTTGCCCGTGTAGGGCAGCAGATGGCCATCGGTAAACCAGATCCACATGCCAATCAATCCACTCCGGATCTGATGTCGAAAATAATCTTTTAGCAAGGTGCGGGCCAGACCACAACGGGCCGCCGTATAGAACCATTCCCAGAGGATGGTTTTGGCGGGTAAGCGTCCCAGTCCCAATACGCGGCCTGCTTCGCGTTTGCGTACATGCTTGAGCTGCTCTATAGAACGGATATTTCGTCCACCCATCAGTAGGAAAACAGCAAAGATCCGCCAGGCCTCGCCAAAATGCCCCATGATCAGATGCAACCAGTTCCAGCGTGCGATCAGCGCAATCCAGTACAGGAAAAGGCCGGCATAACGGGTTGCCTCCCAGGCATGGTTTTGTGAAAAAGGCTGTTGCTCTGCCGCTACTTTCCGGGAGAGATCATCCTCCCCGAACGAGAAGTTCATAGCGGCCTGAATCGATGCCCGTTGTGCTTTCTCAGCCTCTCTTTTCTCCGCACGAATCGCCGCGACCTGCTCGGCCTTATTGCCCTGAGCACGCTCGGAGCCATGTAACTTCCGTTGCACCTCCAGGCTTTTGCTGTCCGCGGGATTATAACCGTGGACCAATCCCTCCATTCCGAAATACTTGTGTGTTTCCCGATAGTTATGGATAGTTTGCCGGGAGATCTCCAAGGCATCCGCCAAGCGCGATTGGTTGACCCTCAGTTCGACTACTTCGATGACCAGAAGCTTTTTGGCCACCTTATCCGACAGGTCGACGAGTTTGATCGGGTTATCGTAGTGAAGTAGTTTGCACTGCCTTTTTTCAGCATCGGAAAACGCCAATACAAAACCATTCCCCAACGAGCATCTTTGTTCGTGATCATCCTGTTCATTAACGAGATCACCTTGAAGCATTTTATGCACCGGCTAAATGGATAATATAAGAAACATATTTCAATGTTTACTGATATGCAAGTTATTATGTGTATTTAACATGATATAAGATTCAGTTGTCCAATTACCTTTTTTATGGTGTGCTCGGAACCGTCTAATGAAGCGAAAAAACGGGCAGCGGTCGATCTGTCGACCGGTAGTTGGTTCCTAAACGGGGGCTGATATAAAGAAAGGATGAGTCGGAGGAAAACTGACTTTTTTCCACTCAGACATTGAGTGTTCTGGCTATCTGGAGCGCTACACGATGTCCAATTATTGCCGAAACACCTCAGTACCAACCAATAAACAATGAGTTATAATCCCATGATGCCATCATGGTGTTGAGGTCTGTTCTAATACATCGTCTAGCGTTTCGAAATATGGTTTTCCTTCTATTCTTGTGGCAATCCTGTGACCCGCAGCGACCCAAAGTAAACTAGCCGCATATGCAGGAACCCAGACACTTCGCTTTGTTTCTGCTTCAATAGTTTCAAAGTAAATTAGTTCAATTGCTCTCGCGGCCATTCTGATTTTGTTTCCACCCGTAATCGATGGCTTGAAAAGCTCAGACTCGGCAACAGAAGGAATAGCTATTTCGTGTGTTTCTGCTGCCTCTTCTTCAACTACTTCGGCATTTGCTTTTACGCGGCTATTCCATAAGGTTTCAGCGGCTAATAAAGTCTCCTCAGTAACTTGAAGAGCTGAATTCCAATTTGAGTTAAACCACTGCCTTACGTCTCTTGAATCCACTAATGATGCAGCTTCTACCCAAGAGGATCGCTTGGCTTCATGAAGGCCGAGGCCAGCAGATGAAAAGTTCGATGAACCAACGATGGCTTTTTGTTTAGCTACT
>JAUXFM010000169.1 GCA_030622955.1 Lentisphaerales bacterium | reverse complement strand
TCCCTGTCGCATTCGACAGGCCGCCTCTTCGGCTGCAGTTTTTCTTCAACCGCTCTAGAACAGGGCTCAGATTCGGAAAGCTCTTCATGTGCTTGCCTTGCGTAGAAAAGTGCAGAGCTTCGACTGCCGCAGGGGTAGGACTGTCCCATTTCAGAGCCGTCCACCATTCACCAATTTGCACGATAGATCATGGCGAGGCCGGTGGGGAGCGGGGTTGATCATTGCTCTAGAAACATATCTTCACAACTTCAGCAAAGGTTGTCACAAACTTGACCTTCAAGCCCTTCCTGATGTGTACAGGCAGATCATCAAAATCCTTCTTGTTGTCGCGCGGGAAGACAAGTGTCTTAACCTTTGCGCGCTTGGCTGCTATGGTTTTTTCCTTGATGCCGCCAACGGGCATCACAAGCCCCGTCAGGCTGAGCTCGCCAGTCATTGCCAAGTCCGGCTTGACCGGCTTGTTCAACGCGAGGGAGTAGAGTGATGTCGCCATGGTAACACCGGCCGATGGACCATCTTTAGGTGTTGCGCCTGCCGGCACATGCAGATGGACGAAGTTCTTTTCGAAGAAATCGTTGGCCTGCCTGTTCTTGTCCAGAAAAGATCTCACGAAGGTGTAGGCTATTTCTGAAGACTCGACCATAACGTTACCCAACTGACCAGTCTGCTTGAATTCGCCCTTGCCGGTACCCACCATTGTGGCCTCGATATAGAGAGTATCGCCGCCCATGCTTGTCCAGGCCAGTCCCATCACAACGCCCGGCTGGGGCTGCTTATAGAGATTGTCCTTCTCGAATACACGCTTCCCAAGGAACTTGGGAACATCGGCGGCATCGACCTTGATCTTTTGTGTGCGCCCCTTCGACTTCACGATCTTCTTGACGGCCTTCCGCAGGATCTTCTTGATATCATTCTCCATGCCGCGGACGCCCGGCTCACGTGCGTAACCATCGGCAATTTCCTTGAGTGCCGCCTTGGTGATGGAAAGCTGTGAGCGTTTAACGCCATGCGCCTTGAGCTGTTTCGGGATCAGATGTTTGCGCGCAATCTCAAGCTTCTCTTCGAGGATATAGCCCGACAGGTTGATGACTTCCATGCGATCAAGGAGCGGGCGTGGTATAGTATCAAGTTGATTGCCGGTACATATGAAAAGAACATTTGAAAGGTCGAACCTGACATCCAGGTAGTGATCAAGGAACTCCCTGTTCTGTTCCGGGTCCAGCACCTCCAGAAGCGCCGATGCCGGATCGCCCTGAAAGCTGGCGCCAATCTTATCAATCTCATCGATCATTATCAGTGGATTGGCACTCTTGCAGATCTTCATCGCCTGGATGAACTTGCCGGGCAGGGCGCCGATATAGGTCCGTCGATGGCCCTTGATCTCAGCTTCGTCTTTCATGCCACCAACAGAGAAGCGGTAGAAGTTGCGACCTATGCTCCGGGCTATTGATTGACCCAATGATGTCTTGCCTACACCCGGAGGGCCCACAAAGCAGATGATCGATCCTGAAATGCTGCCTTTCATTATTCCGACCGACAAGAATTCAAGAATTCGCTCCTTAACATCTTCCAGTCCGGAATGGTCCTTGTTCAATATGGTCGCGGCCTTCTTGATGTCATAGCTGTCCTCCGTCATCACGCCCCATGGCAGCAGGGTGAGCCAATCGAGGTAGTTGCGCGTGACGTTGAACTCGGGTGAAACAGGTTCAAGGAGCCTGAGCTTCTCGACTTCCTCATCTATGACCTCTTTGGCCTCATCGCTCAGCCTGAGCTTCTCGATTCTGGCAGTGAACTTGTCGATTTCAGACTCTTTACCTTCCTTTTCGAGACCGAGCTCCTTCTTTATGGCCTTGAGTTCTTCGCGCAGGAAGAATTCCCGCTGCTGTTTTGAGAGTTTCTCCTCGATCTGTCCGCTGATCTTTGCCTGTAGCTTTGATATCCCGATTTCCTTCTTGAGCAGGACCAGGACTTTCTTGAGCCTGCTCTTGATGCTGATAGTCTCGAGGATTTCCTGCAGTTCTTCCGGCTCTGACGATGTCAATGCGGCTGCAAAATCAGCGAGGTGACCTGGTTCGTTCAGGCTGGTGTGTGAGAGGAATATGTTCAGTTCTTCTTTGTGGAGCGGGTTGAGCTGCACGAGTTGCTTGATGCTCTGGATTATACTCGAGGAATATGCCTTCAATTCCTCATTCATAGCCATTTCCGTTTCCAGCACATAATCGACCTTGACGAGGATTGCGGGATGTTCGCTTACGATCTCCGTAATCTTGAATCGGTCCAACGCGCGCAGGATCATCTGGATCGGGCCACCTGGAGTCGGCTGGCCGGCCTGGATTACTTCAGCGATGACCCCGTACCTGTGAAGACCGGAGCCTTTCACTTCTGTCGCTTCCTCGCCCTTCTTCGCAAGGACGAGCCCCATGAGCCTGTTCTCGGAATTCGCGACATCCATAACCAGACGGGCGAGTGTCTCGCTGCTGACCAGTACCGGCGCCACCATCTTCGGAAAGAAGGGCCGCTCGATAAGAGGAACGATCGAGAGCCTGGGTGGGTAAACACTGCGAGCAAGAACGATATCCTTGTTCTGAGCTTCAACATCTACGTCCTTAAGGACTTCGACATCTTCTTCAGGATGTATGGAATCGCTCATATAGTGCGACTATAAACCGGGCCCAATGGTTCATCAAGCATAAGGATACAGGCTATGCCCTGTTCTTTAGTTAATATCAGTCAATCGGTGGGGATTCTGTCGCGCAGTCTTCTTCAAGAGGCACTTAAGAGTTCTCAAATCTATCAATCAGCAGCACCATACAATTGCTGAGAACAACAAGACAGTTCCAGTGGCAGAAGATCAGGCAAAGCCGTCTACAGATCTCTACGGATTTAGGATGTGGCCGATCGTGTCCTCGACTTCACCTTCGTAGTCGGGCGGACAGAGTATGCCTTCTTCCAGCAGGATGAGAGCAGGATCGGGGTTGCCGGGCCCGCCACCACTGTTGGGGTGGGAGAGCTTGACAATGAATCTATCCAGACCCGATTCCATGCCTGGTGAGTCGATTGCAACAAAAGATGCGTCGACCACTACAGTTTCATCGCGAAGGACCTGGATATCCGTTTCACAAGGCTCCTTCAGCGGCGCACCGTTGCTGCCATCGGTTTTTAGGCAATAGCACTCCGTCGTAACTCTGAGATTTGTCTTTCTCCTGGGGCCCTTGTTATGAACAGCAACCGTCGCAATGACCTCGGTGCCGAAGAAGTAGAGTGGAAATACACCCCAGTACTCAGGCGGGTACACCTTGTTCTCGTGGAATACGTAGCCCCATACATGGTAGTAGGTGCCACTCGCATCTGTTACCGTCTGCCCATACTCACCAGAAAAAGCGATACCAACATCCAGTTGTTTCCGCTCGCCTTTATGCTCACCAGATTTACGCAGTTCCGCAGGGCGCCGACGGCTGCGCCCGTTCCCATGTGACGACACCGATAGCCCAACAGACAGGATGAAGATTGCCAATAGAAGAACTCTACTTGTTTTCATTCAAAAATCCCTTCGCGTCAAGAATGCTAAAGAACATCTTAATACTTTATCAGATTAACGTGATTTTACTCGATTATGTTCCTTACGTCAATCAGGAACCACCCATTTCGAGGCGATTGTGCTGTGGCGCAACCTGAAGTCTATTCATCCGCGCGAAAACGGTGCTAGACAAGATTGGAAGCAAAGAAATAGGTGGGAAGAGTCATCCGTTTCGGGATGGATATTGCATTTCTGGTCATTCTCCATGGCAAAACCTCCCTGTTGTGATAATCTTGCAGAGATCGTGATGCTATGTGAGGCACTGTGTTTTGCCAATGAAATCAGGGCAGATGAATAGTTTTACAGTACACCGTCGATACAACATTATTCCAATGTTCCTCTCGGCCGTTCTCAGCGCGGTGCTTCTTGTGCCTTATTCCGTCAGTGCGGATAGTGCCTCTCAGCAGAGCAGCGAATGGGGTGAGAGCACTCAGAAAGTGGATTTGTGGGACCATAGAAACATGCCGCTCACTACGTTCGCGGAAAAACGCAAGCGGAATCTGAGGGGTCAGCCCTCAAAATAGCAAAATAAGGAATTCGGTGCTATTTTTGTTTAGTT